>NZ_JBWLUT010000126.1:0-16774 GCF_056504575.1 Blautia sp. CGZ-1-C1 | reverse complement strand
GGCAGACTCTGCTGTCATGGTAATTGATGGTTCTAAAGGTGTCGAGGCGCAGACAAGAAAATTATTCAAAGTTTGTGTTATGCGTCATATCCCGATTTTTACATTCATTAATAAAATGGACCGTGATGCAAACGACACATTTGATCTTCTGGACGAAATTGAGAAAGAGCTTGGAATCGCAACATGCCCGATCAACTGGCCAATCGGTTCCGGTAAGAAATTCCGCGGTGTCTATGACCGTAACACCGAGAAAATCCTTACTTTCTCTGATACACAGAAAGGAACTAAGGAGGGTGTCATCGAAGAAATTCCGTTAAATGACAGCCGTGCAGATGAGATTATGGATCCGGAACAGAAAGCACAGCTTCTGGATGAAATTGAGCTTCTGGACGGAGCAAGCGCAGATTTTGACCAGGAGCTGGTAAGCAAGGGGAAATTAACTCCTGTATTCTTTGGTTCTGCTTTGACAAACTTTGGTGTGGAAACGTTCCTGGAGCATTTCCTCAACATGACTACTTCACCGCTTCCGAGAATGTCTGATGCCGGAGAGATTGATCCTATGGATGATAATTTCTCAGCATTTGTATTTAAGATTCAGGCCAATATGAACAAAGCGCACAGAGACAGAATCGCATTTATGAGAATCTGTTCCGGTAAATTTGATGCTTCCCAGGAAGTATATCATGTACAGGGGGACAAAAAAATGCGTCTGCTTCAGCCGCAGCAGATGATGGCTGAGTCACGTCATGTAGTAGATGAGGCATATGCGGGAGATATTATCGGTGTATTCGATCCGGGCATCTTTTCTATCGGTGATACGATCTGTGCACCGGGTAAGAAATTTGCGTTTGAGGGAATCCCGACATTCGCACCGGAACATTTTGCAAGAGTCCGTCAGATCGACACCATGAAGAGAAAGCAGTTTGTAAAGGGAATCAATCAGATTGCACAGGAAGGTGCAATACAGATTTTCCAGGAGTTTAATACAGGTATGGAAGAGATTATCGTAGGCGTTGTAGGTGTCCTGCAGTTTGATGTTCTGAAATATCGTCTGGAAAATGAATATAATGTAGATATCCGTCTGGAGACACTTCCATATGAACATATCCGCTGGATCGCAAATAAAGAAGAGGTAAAAGTGGACAAGATCGTTGGAACTTCTGATATGAAGAAAGTTACCGATCTTAAGGGAAATCCTCTGCTTCTTTTCGTAAATTCCTGGAGCGTGGGTATGACAGAAGACAGAAATCCGGGCTTAATATTAACGGAATTCAGCAAATAACCCTTTTCATTTATCTGCCGATTTGGTATAATGGACAAAGATTAAGAGATTCCTTAGGAGGTTTTTCAATGGCAGAGAAGAGAACAACATATAAAATACAGGATTTAGGCGGCATTGGTGAAGTTCAGATCGCAGACGAAGTGGTTGCTATCATTGCCGGACTTGCTGCTACAGAAGTGGATGGAGTTGCTTCCATGGCAGGCAATATTACAAATGAACTGGTAAGCAAGCTTGGAATGAAGAATCTTTCCAAGGGTGTTAAGGTTACTGTACTCGAAGGAGTAGTAACAGTAGACCTGAACCTGAATATCGAATATGGCAGAAATATTCTTGAGACAAGTAAGAAAGTCCAGGAGAAAGTAAAATCATCCATAGAGAATATGACAGGCCTTGAGGTTGCAGATGTCAACATTCATATTGCCAGTGTAGATATGGAGAACGAAAAAGGAAAGTAACCCTTTCCTTTTTTGTGTACTTAAGAAGATAATAGAAAGGAAAGCTGTTTATACAGCGGGAATTATGCGAAGAAGAGAGCAGAGAGAACATATTTTTAAATTACTGTTCATGACAGAATTTAATTCAGAGGAAGAGATGAGTGAACAGCTTTCGCTTTATTTTGATACTCTGGAGGAGCTTTCAGGGAAAGATCAGGAGTATATGAGCCAGAAATATCGTCATGTACTTGAGAAATTAGATGAGATCGATGTATTGTTAAATGAGACAAGCAGGGGATGGAAGACTAAGCGAATGAGTCGTGTTGACCTTACTGCTCTGCGTCTGGCAGTGTATGAGCTGAAATATGACAAGGATGTACCTACAGGAGTTGCCATTAACGAGGCAGTAGAACTTGCCAAACGTTTCGGTGGTGAGACATCAGGTTCCTTTGTAAATGGTATCCTTGGCAAGATCGCCAACAGTGAAAGCGAAGAGAAAACAGAATGAGAAATGCATATTCTGTAGGACAGGTAAACCGTTACATTAAGAATATGTTTACCCAGGATTATTTACTGCAGAAGATTTATGTAAAAGGAGAAGTGTCCAATTGTAAATACCATACAAGTGGACACATCTATTTTTCCCTGAAAGATGAGACAGGCACATTAAACTGTGTAATGTTTGCCGGACACAGACGGGGACTCGCATTTGCCATGAAAAATGGCGACAAGGTAATCGTAGGCGGAAGTGTAGACGTATATGAACGCGACGGACGCTATCAGATGTATGCAAAAGAGATTACCCTTGAAGGTGCCGGAGCTTTATATGAGAGATATCTTGCGTTGAAGCAGGAGCTCGAAGATATGGGGATGTTTGCACAGGAGTATAAGCAGCCCATTCCCAGATTTATCAAACGTCTAGGTGTGGTAACTGCACCGACAGGTGCGGCTGTTCAGGATATCCGCAATATTTCCTATCGAAGAAATCCCTATCTCCAGATTATTTTGTATCCGGCTCTTGTGCAGGGTGCAGGGGCAGCAGAGAGTATTGTCAGAGGAATTGAGATGCTTGATGTGGCAGATGTAGATGTGATTATCATCGGAAGAGGCGGCGGTTCTATCGAAGATCTGTGGGCCTTTAACGAAGAAATTGTAGCCCGGGCAATTTTTGAATGCCGTACTCCGATCATATCTGCAGTAGGTCATGAGACTGATTTTACGATCGCTGATTTTGTTGCGGACCTGCGTGCGCCGACACCGTCTGCTGCAGCAGAACTTGCAGTGGATGATTACAGGAGTGTTGTTGAGGCGGTGAGCCTTTACAGACAGCGGATTTACCGTGCAATGAGCAACAGGGTAGATCTGTATAGAAGCAAAGTTGAACATTTTCAGACGAAATTCGGTTATCTGAGCCCTGAGAATCGACTGCGTGAGCAGAGACAGCGCCTAGCTGATCTGGAGAATGCGATTCAGAATACAATGGAGAGGAAACTTCAGGAGGACAGGCACAGACTGTCTATTTATCTGGAACGTTTTACAGGGTTTTCTCCATTAAAGAAACTGAATCAGGGATATTCTTATGTAACAGATAAGACGAAAAAAACACTGACAAGTGTAGAACAGGTACAAAATGGGGATACCATTTATATATCTGTGACAGATGGTACAATAGAAGCACAGGTTGAGAGTACAGTAAAGGAGGAGAGGATCCATGGCGAAGAATGAGAACAGTGAACAGTTACAGGAGGAGAAGCCTCTGGAGGAGATGTTTACAGAGCTTGATCTGCTGGCTGGGAAACTGGAGGATCGCGAGACATCACTGGAGGATTCTTTCAGCCTGTACAGACAGGGTATGGAACTTTTGAAACTATGCAGTGAGAAGCTGGATACAGTGGAGAAGAAGATGCTGCAGCTCAATGAGGATGGTACGTTTAGTGAATTTTCAAGATGAATTAAAGAGAAGAACGGATGAAATAGAAGAAATGTTCCGTAGCTTTCTGCCAGCGGAAGAGGGATTTGCCAGAACAATGGCACAGGCGATGAATTACAGCATGCTGGCCGGAGGAAAGCGCCTGCGTCCGATGCTGATACAGGAGACATATCGTTTATTTGGCGGCACAGAGAAAGTTGCAGAGCCATTTATGGCGGGAATGGAGATGATCCATACCCATTCGCTGATCCATGATGACCTTCCTGCGCTGGATAATGATGATTACAGGCGAGGCAGGCTGACAACGCATAAGGTTTATGGAGAAGCTATGGGAGTCTTAAGCGGAGTTGCTTTGCTTAATTATGCATATGAAACGATGTTACAGGCATTTTCACTTACAGAAGACCAGGACAGAGTGATCTGTGCATTGAAAGTGATGGCAGAGAAAACCGGTATTCATGGAATGCTCGGCGGCCAGAGCGTGGATGTAGAGAACGACGGAAAACCTCTTGAAAAAGAGATGCTGGATTACATCTACAGAAATAAGACCTCTGCACTGATTGAAGCATCTATGATGACAGGAGCGATTCTTGCAGGGGCAGATGAGCAGCAGGTAGCTGTGGTAGAAGAGGCTGCCGGAAATATCGGTCTTGCTTTCCAGATTCAGGATGACATTCTGGATGTGACCAGCACAGATGAAGAGCTTGGAAAACCTGTGCACAGTGATGAGAAGAATAATAAAGTTACTTATGTGACACTTTTTGGGATAGAAGAGGCTTCCAGACAGGTAGAACTGCTTTCAGAAAAAGCAATAAAACTGCTGAAAAGCCTGAATAAAAATAATGAATTTCTGTATTTGTTAATTGAAAAATTGATAAACCGCAGAAAATAAAGGAAGGATACAAATGATTCTGGAAAAAATCAAGAAACCCAATGATATCCATAAAATACCGTTGGCCGATTTTGAGCCTCTGGCAGAGGAAATCAGAGACTTTTTAATCCAGTCTGTAAGCCGGACAGGGGGACATCTTGCTTCTAACCTGGGAGTGGTGGAACTGACGCTGGCTCTTCACAATGTATTGGATTTTCCGGAAGATAAACTGATCTGGGATGTAGGACATCAGGCATATACGCACAAGATTCTTACCGGAAGAAAAGATGAATTTAAGAATCTCCGTCAGGAGGGTGGCTTAAGTGGATTTCCGAAGAGAAGTGAGAGTGACTGCGACGCATATGATGCAGGCCACAGTTCCAATTCGATTTCAGCAGGTCTTGGATATGTGCGGGCCAGAGATATTCTGGGTCAGAAACATCATGTGGTTTCTGTGATCGGAGATGGTGCCCTTACCGGAGGAATGGCGTATGAAGCATTAAATAACGCGGCGGAATTAAAGACGAATTTTATCATTATCATTAATGATAACAATATGTCGATTTCCAGAAATGTGGGAGGAATGTCTACTTATCTGAGTGCCCTGAGGACTGCGGAAGCTTACACAGGGATGAAGATGGGAGTGACAAAGACGTTGAAGAAAGTTCCGAAAGTCGGCACCGCACTGGTAGATACCATGCGAAAGACCAAAAGCAGCATCAAACAGCTTTTTATTCCGGGAATGCTGTTCGAGAATATGGGACTGACATATCTTGGACCGGTTGACGGTCATAATATGCGTCAGATGATGAAGCTGTTTAATGAGGCGAAACGAGTGGAAGGACCTGTTGTTGTCCATGTTCTTACAAAGAAAGGAAAAGGATATGGTCCTGCAAGCGCTCATCCGGACAGATTTCATGGAACCGGACCATTTGATATTCATACAGGCCATCCGCTTCAGAAGAAATCTGTACCGGGTTATACAGATGTTTTTTCTAAAGCACTGGTTTCTTTGGGAGAGAAGAATAAGAAACTGACAGCTATTACAGCTGCGATGCCGGACGGAACCGGACTTATAGAGTTTTCCAGACGTTTTCCGGATCGTTTTTTTGATGTGGGAATTGCAGAAGAACATGCAGTGAGTTTTGCAGCAGGACTGGCTCTTGGCGGACTGGTTCCTGTAGTCGCGATTTATTCATCTTTTCTCCAGCGGGCGGTAGATCAGATATTGCATGACGTATGTATGCAGAATCTTCATGTGATTTTTGCTATTGACAGAGCAGGACTGGTAGGAGCAGATGGAGAGACACATCAGGGGTGCTTTGATCTGTCTTATCTGTCTATGATGCCGAATATGACAGTTCTTGCACCGAAGAATGACAAAGAGCTGGAAGAAATGCTTGCATTTGCAGTGGATTGTGACGGACCGGTTGCCATTCGATATCCACGTGGAAGCGCATATCAGGGTCTGCAGGAACATCAGGCACCTGTGGAACATGGTAAGAGCGAAGTTATTCACAGAGGAAAGAAAATCGCAGTACTGGGAGTAGGAAGCATGATTCCATCCTGCCTGGAAGTCTGTAAGGGACTGAAAGAAGACGGTTTTGATCCTACTTTTGTAAATGTCAGGTTTGTCAAACCGTTAGATGTGAAGCTGCTTGATGAGCTTGCAAAAGATCACAGCCTGTTTGCAACCGTAGAAGAAAACGTAAAAAGTGGCGGATACGGAGAGCATGTATCTGCTTATATGGAAGCCTGTCATCCTGAGGTGAGAGTATTATCTGCATCTGTGTGGGATCGTTTTGTGCCACAGGGAAATGTAGACAGCCTGCGTGCAAGAATTGGTCTTGGTGTAGCTGATATCAGACAGGCAATAGAGGATAGTGAGGAATTAAAAAGACAATGAAGAAACGTTTAGATATGCTTATGATGGAACGTGCCCTTGCGCCGTCACGTGAGAAAGCAAAGGCATACATCATGGCAGGAGATGTATATGTAGATGGTCAGAAAGAGGATAAGGCAGGGACAATGTTTCCGGAGACAGTAAAGATTGAAGTCAGAGGAAATACTCTTCCGTATGTAAGCCGCGGTGGACTGAAGCTTGAGAAAGCGATGAAGAATTTTGATGTGACATTAGACGGTAAAGTCTGTATGGATGTCGGTGCTTCTACCGGTGGATTTACGGACTGTATGCTTCAGAATGGCGCTGTAAAAGTATATTCGATCGATGTCGGATATGGACAGCTTGACTGGAAACTGCGTAATGATCCGAGAGTAGTCTGTATGGAGAAAACGAATATCCGTTACGTAGTGTCGGAAGATTTAGAGGGACCGGCAGATTTTTCATCTATTGATGTTTCCTTTATCTCTCTTACAAAAGTTCTGCTTCCTGTAAGAAATCTTCTTACAGATGAGGGCGAGATCGTATGCCTGATTAAACCACAGTTTGAAGCCGGAAGAGAGAAAGTCGGTAAGAAAGGTGTGGTAAGAGATCCTGCTGTTCATCAGGAGGTTATTGAGAAAGTGCGCGATTATGCCATGAGTATTTTCATGGAACCATGTCATCTTTCTTTTTCGCCGATCAAAGGACCGGAGGGGAATATCGAATATCTTCTTCATCTTAAGAAGCATCCGGAAGGAACGGAGGTTACAGACAGTCTGGAAGTATCTGTGGAGGACGTGGTTGCCCAGGCACATGGAGCATTAGATAAATAAGACTGGATCAGGAAGAAACTATGGACAGGTTTTATATCATTACAAACAGTGACAAAGATTCAAATCTTGCGATCACAGGAAAAATTACAGAATATCTGAAGGCACATGGCAGAAGCTGTGAAGTACAGCAGGCCGAAAGAAAGCATGAAGGGGCTTATCATTATACAGATCCGTCAAAGATTCCGGATGATACACAGTGTATCATCGTTCTGGGTGGAGACGGTACACTTCTTCAGGCGGCCAGAGATGTGGTGCACAAAGAGATTCCGCTTCTTGGTATCAATCTGGGGCATCTCGGATTTCTTGCAGAGGTAGATCAGACATCTTTATACAGTTCACTTGATCAGCTGATGGCAGATGATTATGAAGTGGAAGAACGAATGATGCTGGAAGGAAGAGTATACAGGGGAAAAGAACTCATCGGGGATGACATTGCCCTGAATGATATTGTGATCGGCAGAGACGGACATCTTCGCGTGGTGCGTTTTAAGAATTACGTAAATGATGTATATCTTAATTCCTATAATGCAGATGGAATCATTATTTCCACGCCGACCGGATCTACGGGATATAGTCTGTCAGCAGGCGGCCCTATCGTATCACCGAATGCGGCGATGACAATTATGACTCCGATAGCACCTCATACGCTGAATATGAGAAGCATTATTTTTCCTGCACAGGATGTAATCACTGTGGAGATAGGAAAAGGAAGACACTGTGACTGCGAAAAGGGAATCGCATCTTTTGACGGAGATACATTTATTCCCATGGTTACCGGTGATTGCATACAGATTCGTCAGGCGGATGTAAAGACAAAGATTCTGAAGCTGAATCATTTAAGCTTCGTGGAAGTGCTGCGCCGGAAGATGAGAGACAGCTGATTAGCAGGAGGAAATAACGTGAAGGTTGCAAGACATGAGAAAATTATTGAACTGATTCATCAGTATGATATTGATACACAGGAGGAACTGGCATCCAGACTTAATGAGGCAGGATTTAAGGTAACACAGGCGACTGTTTCCAGAGATATCCGTGCCCTTAAACTGACAAAAGTAGCAGGAAAAGACGGAAAATCCCGCTATGCGATCATTAATAATGAATCAGGCAGTCTTGGAGCAAAATATACAAGAGTACTGGAAGATACCCTGCTTTCTATTGATGTGGGACAAAATATCATTGTGATAAAGACCGTTTCCGGAATGGCAATGGGCGTGGCAGCAGCACTGGATGCCCTGAAATGGCCGGAAATATTGGGTTGTATTGCAGGTGATGATACCATTATGTGCGCTGCAAAGAATGCAGACATGGCACTGGGAGCAGCAGAGAAATTAAGAAGCTTTGTAAGGCTGAATCAATGACAACAACGAGACTAGTTTGGAGGCAATTATAAATGTTAGCTCATCTGCATGTAAAGAATCTTGCACTGATAGAAGAAATAGAAGTTGAATTCGGACCGGGATTAAACATTCTGACTGGTGAGACCGGAGCGGGTAAATCGATTCTGTTGGGATCAATGCAGCTGATCCTCGGGGCAAAGACTTCTAAAAATATGATAAGAGAAAATGCACCTTATGCGTTAGTGGAGCTGCTTTTTCAGATAGAGAATGAAAAAGCAAAAGAAGCATTAAAAGAGCTGGATATTTATCCGGAGGATGGTCAGGTACTTCTTTCCAGAAAAATCATGGATGGAAGAAGTATCAATAAAATTAACGGTGAGACAAGTACAGTCGGTCAGATGAAAGCTGCGGCAGCTTGTCTGTTAGATATTCATGGACAGCATGAACACCAGTCTCTGTTGTATCAGGATAAGCAGCTTGCAATTCTGGATGCGTATGGAAAGAACCGGGTTCTTCCTGTAAAAGATAAAGTATCTCAGGCCTATAAAGAGTACAGTAAATGCAAAACAGAACTGAATTCCATGAATATGGATGAAGAACAGAGAAACCGGGAGCTTGCTTTTCTGGAATTTGAGATCAAAGAGATTGAGAAGGCGAATCTTCAGCCGGATGAGGATGAGGAACTGGAGCGCCAGTACAGGAAAATGAGTAATGCAAAACTAATCGTGGATTCATTACAGCTAGTACATAATCTTACAGGATATGAGAGCAAAGAAGGCGCCGGTGAGACGGTAGGTGAGGCTTTGAAGGAGTTTTCACATGTAACCCAGTACGATTCAGAGCTTGCACCTATGGCAGAAACACTGACTTCTGTGGATGGTCTGCTGAATGATTTTAACAGAGAACTGTCCGCATATCTGGATGATATGACCTTTGATGAGGGAGAATTTTATGAGACAGAAAGGCGTCTGGATTTAATCAATGGGCTGAAGGCAAAATATGGACGTACGATCGAAGATATATTCTCCTATCGTAAACTTCAAGAAGAAAAACTGGAAAAATTACGTAAATATGAGGAAAATTTACAGGAATTGAAGAACCATCTCAAAGAACTAAAAGATGTTCTTGAAGAAAGATCGGATGAATTATCCCGAATCCGTAAAGAATATAGTAAACAGCTGGAAGAAAAGATTATTCAGGGACTGAAAGATTTAAACTTCCTGGATGTGAATTTTGCCATTGATTTCCAACAGAAGAAAAATTATACAGATAACGGAACCGATGATATTCAGTATCTGATTTCCACAAACCCTGGTGAGAGTCTGAAACCATTGGGCCAGATTGTATCCGGTGGTGAGTTATCACGAATCATGCTTGCACTGAAAGCAATCCTTGCCGACAGAGATCAGATAGAAACTCTGATCTTCGATGAGATAGACACTGGTATCAGTGGAAGAACTGCGCAGAAGGTATCAGAGAAGATGGCAGTGATCGGTCAGCATCATCAGGTGCTCTGTATCACGCATCTGCCACAGATCGCGGCTATGGCTGACAGTCATTTTGAAATTGAGAAACATCTGCAGGGAACGGAAACGATCACCCAGATTCATGTACTCGAGGAAGATGATTCCATCCGGGAACTGGCAAGACTCTTAGGTGGTGCAGAAATCACATCTGCGGTTTTTGAGAATGCAAAAGAAATGAAAGAATTGGCACAGAAACAAAAAAATACAAGATTCAAATAAAATAATTGACCATATACTAAGAGAGGATAATCCTATAACAGATTGTTCTCTCTTATTTTTTTACGGAAAGGATGTGCGCAGGAATGAACAGAAGAAAAAAATACAGATTCTTTGTTATATGTTGTCTGGCATTGGATCTGCTGGCAATATTCTGGCTTGGATATAAGTATCTGGACAGAAAAATTCCGGACGAGATCCAGATATCCAGGGACAGTGGTGAGAGTACTGAAGATGTAACGGAAGTTCTCTCGGCACCATTGGTCACATTTGAAAAAGCGGTTACAGTCTCGCAGGATGGAGGATATATCCTGCCCTGCAGGCTGTTAGGGTATATTCCATTTAAAGAAGTAAAAGTGACACCGGTAGATGAGCAGGAAATCTATGTCAGCGGAAGTACGATAGGAATTTACATGGAGACAGAAGGTGTGCTGGTGATCGACACCGGAGAGATAGAGGATCAGAACGGTGAAATGAAAGAACCGGCGAAGAATCTGGTCAGACAGGGAGATTATATTGTTTCATTTAACGGCGAGAAAATTTCTACGAAGAGAGAGCTGATTAATGATATCGCCGGACTGGATGGGGAAGAAGTTACGCTGGAAGTGAAACGGGAAGGTGAGAGTGTGCCTGTTTCAGTAACGCCGGTAAAGGACACAAAAGGAGACTATAAGCTTGGAATCTGGGTCCGGGATGATACGCAGGGAATCGGAACACTTACTTATGTAGATCAGAATGGAAGATATGGGGCACTGGGACATGGAATCAGTGATATAGACACGGCACAGCTTCTGAATATCAGAAACGGAGCGCTGTATAAAGCCCAGATTCTTGCAATCAATAAAGGAAGCAAGGGAAATCCGGGTGAACTGGCAGGCTTTATCCGCTATGATGACAGGAATATTCTGGGAAGTATTGAGATAAACAGTAAGAACGGAATCTATGGACAGTTTTACAAAGGTGCGGAAGATGGAATCACATTGAAAAAAATGCCGGTGGCATATAAGCAGGATGTGAAAACAGGAGAAGCTTCCGTTTTATGTAACGTCGATGGAGAAGTCAGAGAATATCAGGCAGAGATTAAAAGAATCGATCTGAACCATGAGGATACCAATAAAAGCTTTGTGATACAGATAACGGATGAAAAACTGCTGGAGAAAACCGGAGGAATCGTGCAGGGACTCAGCGGAAGTCCTGTGCTGCAAAACGGCAAAATGGTCGGGGCCATCACCCATGTCTTTGTGCAGGATTCTACGAGTGGGTATGGGATCTTTATTGAAAATATGTTGGGGAAATAGCTTCCCACTGTTTTAGAGTGTGTTTGGAAAACAATATGAAACATGAGCATATTATATTGACTGAATATCATAGCATATTTTATACTCACTAATGAATTATAGCATGGTGCAAAGAATATGGCATAAGCTTTTGGGCATGGGCAGTTCTGGAAGAGGGGATGCGTGTTGATCCACGTATCAAAACGGGAAAGTCTATAATGAAGATCATATTTGATCGAAAAAAGAGAACGCTGCATCCTCTTTATGTATTGATGAACAAAATAGGAAAATCTCATCAGTTGACAATTCCACAGGTAGCCATTGCTTATTGTAGTAATAAAGGAGTTGTACCGATATGTGGATGCAGACGGCTGCAACAGGTAAAGGAACTAAGTCAGGCTGTAAATACAATTCTTACAGAAGAAGAGATAAGGCGTCTGGAAAAGATGGCTGATAAACTTGATGTACATATTCTTGGTTCTGATATGTTCAGGTTTATAACAAGGAAAAATAAATAACAGGTGTGTGAAAAAATCTCCGTCCATATAATACAGACGGAGATTTTTTATTTATATTATAGGAAATTACGCCGTAATGTTCCTATAATATAAAAAAGCCCTCCGGGCAGGATCGCACTGCGGCGAAGAGGAATTACAGTGAGATAACCTTTAAACCCGGAAAACTCCCTGAATTGCATCTGAGACTGGAATGTGATGAAGCCGGGAAATTCAGGGTCTATGAGGATTCTGTTCTTTTGGATGAAAAAGAATATGACAGACAACGGATTGAGAATCTTGCGGATACAATGGGGCTTCAGATAGAAAGAAACAAAATTACTTTAGACAGCAGCGAAAAAGAGATAGAAGATGATATTTTCAGACTGATAGCAGGATGTTACCTGATTTATTTCCTGCATTATTTTATGGAATTGCCATAATTGCTCTATTCTGTCTTATTTTGCTGTGAAATGAGAAAAAATTGTCAACAGGATACTGCTTGATTTATGAGATACTTTCTCAACAGTGGCACGATAATTTTCTTGCATTTTTATACAGATTAGTATACACTAACCAACAGAGTTAACCGAAGTAAACTATTGTGCGATTTGTTCATTTAAACTTCTATTGAAGAACTGAGATGAATCGGAGGATTTTATCCGCTTCATCTGAAATGAGATGATGCACAGATAGCTTCAAGTCAGGGACGAAATGTTTTTTGCCCCTGATATCATATTACAGGAGGAGAAAGAAACAGATGAAGAAAAGAATGGCAATTCTGATGTCTATGGCAATTGCGGCAAATATGATTGCTTCTGTACCGGTATGTGCAACAGACATATTTACAGATTCAATGACTACGGATTCAGCGACCACACAGGAGGCAGATGATGATTCCTTTAGTGATGGATCGGGAACACCGGATTTTGCGGATGAGCAGGACAATGTACAGGCAGCTCAGGATGAGGGAACGCAAAATGCAACAGAACCGCCGGATGTGACGGCAGAATATAACAGCGGATGGAGTCCAACATATAAAATAAAAGGACAATTTGGTATTGACTATTTTAATGGTACTCTACAAATATCTGTAAGAAGCAATAATTCAACTGCAAATTTAACAAAAGCATCATCTTCTTTCTTTTTAAAAAAGGGAGAGTATTATATGCATTCAACGGATCAGTATATTCAATTTTCGACGGATTCTTTTGAAGTAAACGATCAGATTGTAATCACCAGTACCGGATACAAGGATCTTACTTTAAAGGTAACAGGAATCGGAAATAACTGGGCTGTTGAAAAAGTAACTTCACAGACTGAACCTGAACAGACCAAAGATGCACCAACATTTGTGGGAGATCAAGTGGAAATTTCATATACAGACTACAAGATCATTAAACCAGCTGATGAAAATACTGATTCTGATTACATCAGTAAAATCACAGAAATATCTGTAGATGGGACAAAATGGGATAAAACAAATTCTGCAGCAGCATTATTTGGCAGAAATGCATATTATCCAGACAGCAGTGAGAATCGTGTTGTATTTGATTCAACTGTACTTCACACTGGAAATGTCATTACAATAAAAAGTGATGGATATAAAGAACTTTATCTTAAGGTAAATGCAGAGGGAAATGCCTTCACAGTTGTTGCAACTGATTCCGATAAAACTAATATTAACGGTGCATCCAACGGAGTGAACACTCTTCATGTCAGATTAAAAGGATACTTCGAAAGCGCTGTTACAGGGCAGAAGAAATACGATGCAGTTTCAGGTGCATCCACTTCTGTTTCATCCAACAAAAACAGTAATGTAGTTGTGGAAGCGGCAGATCTTCCGGATGGGAAGGAACCTGTTGAAGATGACTGGAAGGAGTTAACAAAAACAAGTGTAAAAATTGACACAAAGAATACAAAGGTAAACATTGACAGTAAAAGTGGAATGGCAGGGATGTATTCCACATATGACAGTTCTCTGTCTCTCAGCGGAACTCCTGCTGAAATAGGTACATATCCTGTCAGCGTTACATTGACCGATGAGTCAGGGCGTACAGTAACAAGTAATGAGCTTACTTTCAAGGTTTACAGTACTAATGAAAAACTGGCAGATCATCTGAAGCTTGCCAATGCAACCGAGACTGCAGACGGAAAATATATGTATGATATGGATCCATGGTTAATTCCTGATTTTAATGATACAGATGATATTGTAATAGTCCCGGCAAAGATTAAAGCCTGGTATGGCTCTCATACCAGCGGTACGTATGGAGAACTGGGATGTGCTGTTTCAGAGGGAGAAGCTACAACTCAGACATTGATCATACCGGATGGATGTAACCTTACAATGGTCAATATGAAGGTTCTCAGCAGTGTGAAGGTAAAAGTAGAAAATGGCGGAACATTGAATCTGAGAGATTCTTCCATATATGGACAGATTGAAGTAGAAAATGGTGGAACAATATCTGTCAACCACGATGATTATAGCGGAAAATTCCTGACAGGTACTTCTGTTAATGGACAGCTGATTCTGAATGATGGAGCGACCATAAAGAATTCTATGATCTACTCCAACACTAATTTCCTTACTGATGGAACACAGGCACGTCACAATACATCACCTGTTGTTGTGACAAATGGAAATGTAAAGGTAGAAGGAAAAGTATATATCAAAGGTGATGAAGCTGCCACAGGAACAGATCCTGCCACAGGAAAAAGCTACAGCGGACAGCCGGCCCTGAAAGTCAGCAGCGGGACACTTACTATTGGCGAGGGCAGCCAGCTTGCAGCATACGGTGGAGGAAACATAGCAACTACTTCAGTTGGCGGTGCAGCGGTGATTCTTGACAACGGAAAGATTTCCGGAGCAGGAACGTTGATTGCTGTTGCAGGACGAGGAGATGGTGATAACGGTGGTAATGCAGTTGAGGGCACCGGAAATGTAGAAACAGCAAAAGCATATCTGGAAGGAGGTTCTGCTTATTTATTTATGAACAAAAATGCGGAACCAGGCAAAGCGTATACTGAATCTGTCACTATATCTCCTTCTACAAAAGGAACAGCAGTAAATGGTAAAAAAATAACTTCCAACAGTGAATCTGCTCCGAATACATATTGGAGTGACATTACAAAAACACCGGATGATAAAATTCAGAACTGTACCATATCAGACACTACAATCATACAGACCGTAAATCCGACACCATCGGTAAAACCATCACCATCGGTAAATCCGACACCATCGGTAAATCCATCACCATCGGTAAATCCATCAGTAACGCCAGCACCAACTGTTACTCCGATACCGGATACTTACCCGGAGGGGACTGAGAAAGATAAGAATGGAAATCTCGTTACACCAAAAGGAATCGTGATCAGTTCAGATGGAACTGTAACACTTCCGGATGGCACGAAGCTGACACCTGATGCAGATGGTAAAAAGCCAACTGTAAATAAAGATGAAACTGTAACAGATACAAAAGGAAATATTTACAGTACAGACGGAAGTATCACAGATTCAGACGGAAATTATACCAGACCTGCAAAAGCAGTTATAAAGAATGTATCTGTTTCCAAAAACTCTGTAAAAATGGTGCTGAATGAAGAGTGTAAGGGTGCTCTTAACTATGATTATGTAATCGGCACCTCTGAGGATATGCTTAAAACAAGACAGTATACAAAGGTCCTGAAAAATCAGGAAGACCTGAAGTCTGCATTTGCATATATGGATAAGGGAACCTGGTATGTAGCGTGTCACGCATGGCTTAAGGGTGAAGATGGCAAAAAAGTATTTGGACAGTGGTCTGAGATCCATAAAGTAGATGTGAGTGCCATTACGCCACAGACACCTGTGATCAGTAAGGTAACTGTTAAAGGCTCCACAGTGACGGTAAAATATACGAAGAGCAAAAACGCTCAGGGCTATGATGTAGTTCTCAGTGATACCCTTACCAGAACTAACGGACAGAAACGTCCTGCTGTTTCCAGAGAGAATTATTATGTAAAAAAGATAAAAGGAAATACGGTAACTGTTACATTTAAGAACGTTAAATCAGGCATTTATTATATTGGTTTACATGCATGGAACCGTACTTCTGAGGATAACTCAAAAACATTCAGCGAATGGTCAAATGTCAGAAAAGTTAAAATGAAATAAAAAATTGTGAATAATGGTTGAATAAATCAGAGGGGATACCGGCAATGCACATTATACATTGCAGTATCCCCTCTGATTTGTTTGGAATGTTGCGGAGATTTTGCTTCCAGCATCGCTTGTGCACGTTCTATCTGTTTGCTGCGGATGGATTTCTGGTAAAGGGCATATTTAGGGGAATAAGTAATGATCAAACGCTGCTGTAACTTTTTAGTGGTATATGGTTCGTCTTTGTAATAAAGTCCTTTGTCGTCTTCGGGCAGTTTTGAGATATCAACAGGTTTATCATCAGATACCCTTTTGAATCCCTGCGGGCTTAAAGCCCATTCTTTCTCTTCTTTTTTCAGCTTTTTAATAGACTGGGTCACAATATAGGCCCGTTCCCCCATATGGTTATATTCCCTGATAGATTCGGATCCCAGACCTGCATCGCTGCAGTAAATAAATTTCTGACATTCAAAATCTTCGAGGATCTGTTGCTCTAATGGTTTCAGCGATGTCTGTTCGTTTGAATGACCGCGCGTCGCATTCTCGTT
>NZ_JBWLUT010000125.1:0-6584 GCF_056504575.1 Blautia sp. CGZ-1-C1 | reverse complement strand
TGCAGGAGAAGAAGCTATTCTGCGGATTTTAAAAGAAATTGACAAAGCCAAAAATAGAGAGAGTATTGGAGCAGGAATTCAGAAACTCCTTGAAGTTCTCGGCAATTATGGAAATGCAGATCGAGCTTATCTTTTTGAAACGGTTCATAGATGCTACAAAGCATATTCGCCAGATGGATTCAGAAAGTGCTGAAATTCCGATCATTGCTGTGACTGCCAATGCCTTTAAGAGTGATGAAGAATATTGTGCTGAAGCAGGAATGAATGCTCATCTTTCAAAGCCTTTTGATATAAATAAACTAATGGAAGTACTTACATCCCTGTTGGACTTAGAATATACGGAGGATAAAAATGTTCAATAAAGAAAAGCAAAGTGAAAATAATATCTTTTCACTGGATAATACAAAGTTAAATGAAAACTGTCAAAAAATCGTACAGGATGCAGTGAGCGAACTGAATATTGTTGGATTCATGACAGGATATTATGATGAAAATCTTACAATTACACAGGTCAGTTCACACATGTTGAAGAATCTGGGATATACGTTTGAAGAATTTCAAAAGAAAACATCAGGTTCTCTGAGAAATCTTTTATATGGAGGAAACCAGACCTTTCTTGAATACGAGAGGTTCCAGCGCCTTCAAGGGTGTGGAGAAGGACAGATGCTGATGAGCGATGGCACACCTGTATTTGTCCGTATGTGCAAGAAAGATGCCATAGCAGATGATGGAAAGCAGGTATGGGTATTGTCTGTTCAGATTGACTGGATGCAGCAGAATCTGAAACTGATCAATAACGTGATTCATTCTGGGATGTGGCATTTTGATTGTGACAAAAGCGGAAATATTAAGGAAGTGTACTGGAGTCATGAGTTTCGCACGATGCTTGGGTATCATGACATTCTTGATTTCCCAAATAAACTGGAATCGTGGTCAGATTTGTTACATCCAGAAGACAAGAAAGCAACACTTACACTGTTAGAGCAAGCAATTCAAGACAAAACAGATAGTGTGAAATATGACTGTGAATACCGCTTGAAGATGAAAGATGGTTCCTATCAATGGTTCCGGGCAAATGCCGAGACAACCAGACGTCTGGACGGAACAGTACGTTTTATTGTCGGTACATTCATAAATATTGACAAGAGAAAGCAGAGCGAGATGAAAGCACAGAGAAATGAGGCATTTCATCGCGCCTATACAGAGGGAAATATCTGCGAGTATTATGTAAATCTAAAGGATAATTCTTTTGAGTCACTAAAAGTAGAGGATTCTCTTCTGGAGATTTTTGAAAAGAGCCATACATGGGATGAACTGATTCAGGCATACCTGGATAATTATGTTGTTGATGAGGACAAGGAAGCGGTTTCTCATTTTTACAACCGTAATTTTATTGTTGAAAAACTGAGTGAAGGTTCAAAAGAAATTAACCTTGAATGCAGAATACGGATACAAGGTGATGAACACTGGGTTCGTAATGTCCTTATGAGAGGAGAAGAAAATGACGGTTCATGCTATGCAATGATCTTCGTCCGGGATATTACAGAAGCCAGAAAAGAAATGGAAAACATATTGGAGCTGACACGTAAGAATGATGCGATGGATCTGCTTCTTCAGGGAACAATGCGTCTGGTCAATCGTTTTGCTATGTGCAATCTGGAAGATGATACTTATAAGTTTTATAGTCTGCACGGAAAAAAGCCACCATACGATGCTTACGGAACATATCATGACCTGATCAGGAGGATTGCATCCCGCTATAAAGTGGTGGCAAAGGATGAAACGATTGACAAAGTGATTTCAGCAGATCATATCCGTGGCATGATTAGAAGCATGGATGATATTTATAAGCTGGAATATTGTACGGAAGATGAAAAGCATTTTAAGAGCATGGCTTTCATTCCTTTGTCTTGGAAAGACGGAGTACTTGAAAAGGTGCTGTTGATCGCACAGGATACCACTCAGGAAAAACTTGCGGAGATAGAATCGAGGATTGCTTTGAAGGATGCTTATGAAGCGGCTAACAAGGCAAACAGGTCAAAGACAGAGTTTTTATCAAATATGTCTCATGATATTCGGACTCCGATGAATGCAATCGTTGGTATGACAGCCATTGCTGGAGCAAATATTGATCATCCGGATCGTGTGATTGATTGCCTTGGAAAAATAACCAAGTCGAGCCGTCATCTGCTTGGTTTGATTAATGAAGTACTGGATATGTCACGCATTGAAAATGGAAAGATCGAACTGACGGAAGAAGACTTTAATCTGGCTGAACTGGTAGATAACTTGATCGCAATGACACGTTCCGAGATTGAAGCTCACCATCATGATTTTGAAGTACGGCTCAACAAAATTGAACATGAATATGTAAGAGGAGACAGTTTAAGAGTACAACAGATATTTACTAATATTATGAGTAATGCCATCAAATATACCCCAGATGGCGGCAAGATACTGTTTTCTATTACGGAAAAGCCTACCACTTCCCTGGATATAGGATGCTATGAGTTTGTGATTCAAGACAACGGTATGGGAATGAGCGAGGAATTTCAAAAGGTTATGTTTGACCCGTTTACTCGTGAAGATGATAAACGCATCAGCGAAATCCAGGGAACCGGTTTGGGAATGGCAATCACAAGAAATATCGTCAATATGATGAATGGAAACATTAAGGTAGAAAGCAAGCTGGGAAAGGGAAGCAGATTTACCGTTACTATTTTCCTTCGTCTGCGGGATGAAAAGTCAGAGACTATTGATGAACTGGTCAACTTGCCCGTGCTGGTTGTGGATGATGATAAGATATGCTGTGAAGGAACAGTGGCTATTCTTAATGAGATTGGAATCGACGGAGAGTGGGTACTGTCAGGAAAAGAGGCAGTAGAGCGTGCAGTGAAACGTCATGAGAATGGCAATGATTATTTTGTATATATTATTGACTGGCAGATGCCGGGAATGGATGGAATTGAAACAACAAGGCAGATACGCCAAAAGATAGGACCTGATGTTTCTGTCATTGTTCTGACGTCCTATGATTATACAAAAATCGAAGAAGAAGCCAAAGCAGCAGGAGTAGATGAATTCATTTCAAAACCGTTGTTCCGCTCAAGACTTACCGCAGCACTGCAAAAAATAATCTCCGGAAAGCCGAGTCAGGATGCAAGAGATTACCTGAAAAATATCGCTGCAAGTGATTATACAGGAAAGAAAATCCTTTTGGTGGAAGATAATGAACTGAACAGAGAAGTTGCAGCTGAGATCATAGGTATGACAGGTGCTGAGATTGAAACGGCTGTAAATGGAAAAGAAGCTGTAGATAAGGTAGCAGATCATCCAAATGGATATTATGATTTGGTCTTTATGGATGTGCAGATGCCGATTATGAATGGGTATGAGGCGGCTACAGCTATCCGTTCCCTGCCTAAACACAAAGGTGAGCTGTTGCCAATCGTTGCAATGACGGCAAATGCATTTACGGAGGATGTGATACTTGCAAAGAGTGCAGGAATGAATGAACATATTGCGAAACCTCTTGATATGGAAAAATTGAACAGAATGTTGCACGAATGGATGTAAGCCACGATAATAAAAAAATCAATTTACAGATGAGTGATAATTAAGAGGAGAAGGAAATAATTATAAGTAGAGTGTATTCAAGATTGTTTAATAATCCACCAAGAAGCAGTAAGGAATGGAAACTGGAATACAATGCAAGAACTTCTGCTGAGCGTTCTAATAAACGCGAGAAATTAGATTTTAAAGCTCATATAATGACACTATATTGACGTGACACGAGTATGTGAGTATACTGTAAACCATGTGGAGGTTTTGCGTATGTCAGCAACAAATCTGAACATCCGAACGGATAAGGAAATCAAAAATCAGGCTGAGGAGATTTTTAATGAACTCGGTCTGAATATGACAACTGTGATCAATATGTTTCTGAGAACTGTGGTTCGAGAATACGGCATTCCATTTGAATTAAAACTGGACGTGCCGCAGGAAACAGCGGCAGAAGCATTTAGAGAGCAAGAAATTGTTGTCTGACCTTTCAGAATGTAAATCCTCGAATGAGGAAACAATTAAAGGATAAATCTGAAAAGCGAATCAGCTGATGGAAAAATGCACGCTCTGCAGATGCGGTATTTACATCAGTCCCTTCCACATATTTCTATGAAATAAAAAGTGGAGTCAAATTGAATGAAAACACAATCGGACAAGAAGTCAGTCAAAGACATTAAGGAGTTAAAGCAGAGATTTACTAAGCTTTCCATAGGTTTATTTGCAATTTTGACGCTTTCAATCATATTGTTGGCATCAGCATATACATATATTCTGCAAAAATCGTATACAGATATCGCCCTTGAAACGGAACTCAAACGTGATATGGAAAATGCGGATGTAATCCATAAATTGGTAAATGAAAAAATCGGAAGAGAAGAATTTGCCACGCTCCGCCATCAATCTGATGAAAATACAGAAATGTATCACGAGGTTTCCTCGTTTCTAAATGAAATTCGAACGTTGAATTCAACCAGATATTTATACACTGCCACCCGAAATGAAGAAAACAGGCTGATCTATGTGGTGGACGGTCTGGATCCCAACGCAGGAGATGTCAGACATCCGGGAGACTATATTGAGGATGAAATGATTCCGTATATTAACAAGGCTCTTTCAGGAGAAACGGTGTATTCGCAGAACATTGTTGATACGACATGGGGTCCTATTTTCACAGCCTGTTATCCTATAACGGGCGATTTAATGGGCGATTCGGATGAAATAGTTGGTTCTTTATGCATTGAAATGGATATGCAGTCTGTGAATGGGCTGGTAGAGCGAACAAGAAGAGCATCCGTTTATGTTGGAACTATGGCAGGATGTGTGCTGTTTTTGCTTTGTGCTGTCTGCTTTATCAGCTACAAAAGAAAAAGAGAAGATGAAATTGAACAGAAGCTTTTGTTGAGCGAGGCTGCGGAAAAAGCAGAGACCGCAAACAGAGCAAAATCATCCTTCTTACTTAACATGTCACATGATATTCGATCACCTATGAATGCTATTATCGGGTTTACGGACATTGCACTGAACCAGACAAATGTATCTGAAATTCACGATAGTCTGCAAAAGGTAAAAATAAGTTCAGAGCATCTGCTGTTGTTATTGAATAATGTACTGGATCTTAGCCGTATCGAGAACGGAAAGGTAAGCTTCTCACCTGAGCCGGAGGATTTGCCTGTACTAATAGATAATGTGATTGCTATCGTGGATGGACTCCTGCTGAATCGGGATTTAACATTTGAGATACATCGCAACATCCCTAAAGAACTTTATGTTCTGACGGATGCAACAAAAATTCGTGAGATATTGACGAATCTTCTGAGTAATGCGGTCAAGTTTACAAAAGATGGCGGAACGATTACTTTTGAAATTAGTATCAAACCGGGCATAGACGAACGGCATATTGTAGGCAGTTATGTGGTAAAAGACAATGGCATTGGTATGAGTGAAGAATTTCAGAAAAGGCTGTTTGAACCCTTTTCACAGGAGGATAACGGCGCACGAACACATTATGCCGGAACGGGGCTTGGAATGGCAATTTCCAGGCAATATGTAGAACTGATGGGCGGTACAATTACGGTTCACAGCAAGAAAGAGTGTGGTTCGTCTTTTACAGTAGAAATTCCTATGGAACTTGCAGACCCAAAACAGATACCTGAGCTGAATCTGATACAGGATGTCAGCCTTAATGGAGTAAAGGTTCTTCTCGCAGAAGATAATGAGCTGAATGCGGAATTGGCAATCACGCTGCTCGAAGAAGCAGGTATGCATGTAACTCGTGCAGTAGACGGACAGGACGCAGTGGCTTGTTTTGCCAACAATCCAGCAGACACATATGATGTGATTCTAATGGATATCCTGATGCCTAAAATGAATGGGCATCAGGCGGCAAGGGCAATACGTGCAATGAGCAAGGAGCGCCCAGACGCTGCGAAAATTCCAATCATCGCACAATCTGCAAATGCTTTCAAGGAAGATGTACAGGCATCCTTGGATTCTGGAATGAACGGACACATTTCAAAGCCATTCAATATAGATGCAGTGACCACTGCAATAAAACAAAATATAAAGAGATAGAAGATTGAGCAACAATCCGATAACTATCAGAGCATCGTTCAAGGTTTATTTGGACGGTGCTTTTTCTATACCCATTTTTCAGAGAGAAAGCAGAAGCTGACAGCGGCAGGCTATGATTATTCTGCGGTGCAGAAGCGTGTCAATGAACTGCTCAGATAACTGAATAAGTACACAGCAGCAATGCCCATCGAGGAGTTGATTCCTTGGTGGGCATTATTTTTTTGCCTTTCAGTTCTTAAAGCGTAACCTTTTGTCCTTTCACCAGTAGAGGGCAGACAACACGATACGCACCCTCGGAACGGAGGTCACAGGATGACAGAATCACAGAAACAACAGATCATATCCTTTCGCAGACATGGCATCGGATATTTGAAAATAGCACAGGAACTTGGCATTTCGCAGAATACGGTAAAGTCATACTGCCGCAGGAACAATCTGACGAAACCAAT
>NZ_JBWLUT010000124.1:0-3679 GCF_056504575.1 Blautia sp. CGZ-1-C1 | reverse complement strand
GCAATGCCAGGGGGATTGATCTGCGGAGAAATTTCCCTACAAATTATTATCAGCGCAAAAAAATCAATCAGGAACCTGCCAGTGAAAATGAGACTAGGGCGCTGATCAATATTTTTCAGGAATATTCAAGTGAAGGACTTCTTACCTTCAGTTATTCAAGAGGAAAGATCATTTACTGCAGACAGGAGAAAGGATTTGCCTATAATCAAAGAAATTATCGGCTTGCAAGGCATTTGCAGAAATGTTCAGGATACCGTCTGGAAAAAGGAATCGCCGGAGGTGCAATGACGAGAAAAACAGGGACAAAACCAGATATGGGATCACCGGAACAATTTTATGCGGAAGTGATCCGGCAGCCTTCTATGGCGATTGAAATCCCAGATTACCGTAAGGGAGAAATAGAGGAATTAAGAATGATTCCGTTGGAATATATTTATTCGTTAAACAGTGGTGCGTTTGTAAAATAGCGTTTGACATAAGAGGACAAATTTTGTATGATAAAAAGGACGCCCTGAAGATTACTTTTTATAGAAAGATGAGGAATCAAGAGTGAACAATAATACACAGGAAAGTAAAGTACAATTAGAATATATCAATAAATGCACAGAGATCGTTAAAGAAAAATATGAGAAAGAGCCAGCTTTCTTTATTCAGAATGCTGGATGTCAGATGAATTCCCTGCAGACAGAGACAGTAGCCGGAATCGTAAAACGAATGGGCTATAAAGAAGTATTTAAGGAAGAAGAAGCAGATGTTGTTATCTATAATACCTGCACAGTCCGTGAGAATGCGAACCTGAAGATTTATGGACATCTTGGACATTTAAAGAGCATTAAGAAAAAGAAACCGGAGATGAAGATCGTATTATTTGGATGCATGATGCAGGAACCGGAAGTTATCGAGAAGATTCACAAGGATTATTCTTTTGTAGATCTGGTTTTCGGTACTCACAATTTCCATAAATTTCCGGAACTTTTTTACAGAAGCTTAAACACAGAAGGACAGATCATTGATGTCTGGAAAGAGTCTGATGAGATCGTAGAGGGAATGCCTGCTGATCGTAAATATTCCTTTAAAACAGGTGTAAATATTATGTTTGGCTGCAATAATTTCTGCAGCTATTGCATCGTGCCGTATGTAAGAGGAAGAGAGAAGAGCCGCGAGCCGGAGGCAATCGTGGAAGAAATCAAAGCACTGGTTGCAGATGGTGTGACAGAAGTAATGCTTCTGGGACAGAATGTTAACTCTTATGGTAAGACGCTGGAGCATCCGGTTACTTTTGCGCAGCTTCTGAAGCTGGTAGAGGCGATTGAGGGATTAAAGAGAATCCGTTTCATGACTTCTCATCCGAAGGATCTTTCTGATGAATTGATCCAGACAATGGCTGAGAGCAAGAAAGTGTGCCACCACCTTCACCTGCCGATGCAGTCTGGAAGCAGCCGTATCTTAAAGATTATGAACCGCCGTTATGACAAAGAGAAATATCTGGAACTTGTAAGCAAAATCCGCAAAGCAGTGCCGGACATTTCCCTGACTACAGATATCATCGTAGGATTCCCGGGAGAAACAGAGGAAGATTTCCAGGATACGTTGGATGTGGTTGAGAAATGCGATTTCGATTCTGCATTCACATTCATCTACTCTAAGAGAAGCGGAACACCTGCGGCAAAAATGGAGAATCAGGTACCTGAAGATGTAGTAAAAGATCGTTTTGACCGTCTCCTTGCACTGGTGCAGGAGAAAGGCCGTAAGGCTTCTTCTCGTTTTGAGGGAACCGTGCAGGAGATTCTTGTAGAAGAAGAGAGCAAAGAAAAAGGGATCTTTACAGGAAGAACAGAATACAATCTTCTCGTTCATTTCCCGGGATGTCAGGATCTGATCGGTAAATATGTGAAAGTAAAACTGGACACCTGCAAGGGATTCTACTATTTCGGAACACTTGTAGACTGATTCCGGCAGAAAAACAGGACTATAGAGGGTGGAAGATAAAGTGAAACAAAATAAATACGAAATAGATATGTGCAACGGAACCATCATGGACAAGCTGATTTCGTTTTCATTGCCTTTAATGCTGTCGGGTATTTTACAGCTGATGTTCAATGCTGTAGATATCGTGGTGGTTGGACGATTCAGTGGAAGTCAGGCACTTGCAGCGGTAGGTTCTACCACTGCACTGATTAATGTGTTTACTAACCTGTTTATCGGAATCTCGCTTGGTGCGAATGTACTTGCTGCCCGTTTTTTTGCAGCCGGTAAAAGCAAAGAGATGTCGGATACGGTTCATACTTCGGTAACTCTGGCGTTGATCAGTGGTGTGGTTATGGCATTTGTTGGACTGATTTTTTCCCGGGGTGCGTTGGAATTAATGGGGACACCTGCGGATGTAATCGGACAGTCAGCTCTGTACATGAAAATTTATTTTCTTGGTATGCCGTTTTTTATGTTATATAATTATGGAGCAGCAATTTTAAGAGCGGTAGGCGATACGAAAAGGCCATTGATTTTCTTAGTTGTTTCAGGAGTTGTGAATGCCATATTAAACATGATACTTGTGATTATATTTCATCTGGATGTGGCAGGAGTTGCCATTGCTACAGTAATTTCCCAGATGATTTCCTGTATTCTGGTAATCAGATGTTTATGTAATTCGCAGACCAGTTACCAGCTGTATTTTTCGAAACTCAGGATTAATAAGGATTATCTGAAACAGATTTTCCAGGTGGGAATTCCAGCGGGAATCCAGAGCACAGTCATTAATTTTTCCAATGCATTATTGCAGTCTTCTGTAAATTCTTTTGGATCGATTGCCATGGCGGGATATACAGCAGCCAATAATATTTTTGGATTTCTGTATGTAGCTGTGAACTCTGTTACACAGGCATGTATGAGTTTTACCAGTCAGAATTATGGTGTGCGTAAGTTTAAGCGTATGGATAAAGTTCTGATTGACTGCATCATTATTTCCATGGTTACGGCACTTACACTTGGATGCAGTGCCTATTTCTTCGGACCGGAACTTCTTAAGATTTACACCAAGGACACAGATGTAATCCGATGTGGAATGGAAATTCTTTCCTATACCACAGTACCGTATTTCCTTTGCGGAATCATGGATCTGTTTCCGGGAGCTTTACGTGGAATGGGACATTCCGGTGTTCCAATGATCTTGTCTGTAATCGGAACAGTTGGAACCAGAATTGTGTGGATTTTTGGAATCTTTCCACATCACAGATCACTGGCAATTCTGTTTATTTCCTATCCGGTATCCTGGATATTGACGATCATTATGCAGGTGATTTGCTTCTATTTTGTAAGAAGAAAAGTACATAGAGGATAGTAATAAGAGCTTTTGCAGAAAATACTGTTGTCAACATAGGCTGGACGGCGTTTCTGTGAAGGCTCTTTTTATAGTTATAAAAGAATCAGAGTTTTATCTGCGGAATATTGCGGTTTGCGCCATTTTCAGCAATATGCTTCGAGATGTATGGGATTTATAAAAATATAGTATTGACAAATACCCCATTGGGGTATATAGTAATCATTGTAATGATACCCAGATAGGGTATTTGAAAAGGACAGAGAATAGAATGGAAAAATATATTAGCTAATCCGATATGAATGAGTTGCGAAATATCTATTTACTTTGAATGACCGCGCGTCGCATTCTCGTTACTTCAGT
>NZ_JBWLUT010000123.1:0-9246 GCF_056504575.1 Blautia sp. CGZ-1-C1 | reverse complement strand
AGACACTGGTAGATAATTGTATTGTAGGAATTACAGCAAATGAAGAAAGGTGCCGTTATCTGGTAGAAAACAGTGTAGGTATTATCACTGCGATCAGCCCCCATCTTGGGTATCAGAAGGCTGCGGATATTGCAAAAAAGGCAATTAAGACAGGCGAATCTGTAAGAAGTCTGATTCTGAAAGAAAAGCTTATGGACGAGGATGAACTTAATCGTATTCTGGATCCGATCCATATGACGGAACCTGGTATTTCCGGAAAAGATTATCTTATAAAAAAATAAAAAAAACAGGCGGGAAAATCTTCCCGCCTGTAAAATCGTCTGGACACATATCATATATAAATATGATTTTTATATTTTTGAATTATTCGATTGAATACGGATGATTTTATCCGTTTGATTTCAACTGGATTAGAACAGACCTGTAATCTTACCTGTCTCGTCTACGTCGATTCTCTCAGCAGCCGGAACTTTAGGAAGACCTGGCATTGTCATAATCTCACCTGTAAGAGCTACGATGAATCCTGCACCAGCGGAAATCTTCAGGTTACGTACTGTAACTTCGAAGTCTGTAGGAGCACCCAGTTTAGTCTGGTCATCTGTTAAGCTGTACTGTGTCTTAGCTACACAGATCGGGCAGTTGCCGAAGCCAAGAGCTTCTAACTGTTTAGCCTGTTTCTGAGCGTTAGCTGTCAGAACTACTTTCTTACCTCCATAAACTTTCTGAACGATCTGGTTCAGCTTGTCTTCGATAGAACCTTCCAGTTCATATGCATAGGAGAAGTCGTTTGGTTCTTCTACAAGACGGATAACTTCTTCTGCAAGTTTGATTCCGCCTTCGCCGCCTTTTGCCCATACTTCAGAAAGAGCAACGTTAACCCCCAGTTCTTTGCATTTAGCTTCTACGAAGTCGAGCTCTGCTTTTGTATCTGTAGGGAATGCGTTGATAGCAACAACACATGGAAGTTTGTATACGTTCTTGATGTTGGAAACGTGTTTCAGACAGGTTCGGGATACCCTTCTCAAGAGCTTCCAGGTTCTCGTTGTTGAGGTCAGCTTTTGCAACGCCGCCGTTGTATTTCAGGGCACGTACAGTAGCTACGATTACAACTGCGCTTGGTTTTAAGCCAGCCATACGACACTTGATATCGAGGAATTTCTCTGCGCCAAGGTCAGCACCGAAACCAGCTTCTGTGATTGCATAATCAGCAAGTTTCATAGCCATCTTTGTAGCTGTTACGGAGTTACATCCGTGAGCGATGTTAGCGAATGGTCCGCCATGTACGATTGCAGGAACGTGTTCCAGAGTCTGTACAAGGTTTGGTTTCAGGGCATCTTTTAACAGAGCTGTCATAGCACCTTCTGCGTGAAGGTCACCGGCTGTTACCGGCTTCTGCTCGGAAACTTTACCGTATGTATAACCGATGATGATCTTGGATAATCTTTCTTTCAGGTCTTTGATGTCGCTTGCAAGACAGAGAACTGCCATGATTTCAGATGCAACTGTGATGTCGTATCCATCTTCACGAGGCATACCGTTTGTCTTTCCGCCAAGACCATCTACTACGTTACGAAGCTGACGGTCGTTCATATCTACACATCTTCTCCATGTGATCTTACGTGGGTCAATGTTTAATGCATTGCCCTGGAAGATATGGTTGTCGATCATGGCTGCAAGTAAGTTGTTAGCTGCGCCGATTGCATGGAAGTCACCTGTGAAGTGAAGGTTGATGTCTTCCATCGGAACAACCTGTGCGTATCCGCCGCCTGCTGCACCGCCTTTAACACCGAATACCGGTCCTAAAGATGGCTCACGAAGAGCTACCATAACGCTCTTGCCGAGTCTCTGCATACCATCTGCAAGACCTACAGTAGTAGTAGTTTTACCTTCACCTGCAGGAGTTGGGTTGATTGCTGTAACAAGGATTAATTTTCCATCTTTCTTGTCGCTTTCTTTCAGAAGATTGTAATCAATTTTTGCTTTATATTTTCCGTACTGTTCCAGATATTTGTCATCAATACCTGCCTTCTCTGCAATCTGAGTGATTGGAAGCATTTCGCACTCCTGTGCAATTTCGATGTCTGATTTGAATCCCATAATGTTTTTCTCCTTTCGTCTCCGCATAACATGAAAAACTTATGTTACTGTTCTGACCAGTAACTTATTTCATTAAAGGAAGTGTCGGACAGACTGTCTGTTTTACAGGTAAAAACAACTGTTAAGCTGTTTTTACGGGATAAAAAAAGGCCAGTATCTGAAATCTTCAAATACTGCCCAGACGGTCGGCTTTCACAAACCTCCGACTCCCCGTGGTTTGTATTCCACATTTTCCGTCAGTACTCGAAGGTTCCTTTAATTGATGAATACAATATAGCATTTTGAGAAAAAAATGTCAAGAAAATTTTTCTGAATCGTCAAAAAAAATTGAAAATCTGGATATGAATTGTGCAATTTTGATAATAAATAATGAGAGAAAAGCAGATTGCTGAAAGAGATTTTCATCTGTGTGACTCTGGAATGTTAAAAAAAAGACAAGAAAAGATTAAATCTGGGAAAAATAAAGGATTTTGAAACAGGAGTTCAGAAGTGAAAAAATATAAGAGAATCAAGCAAGTCCCCTGCTTCAATTGCGAAGAGCAATGAGTTTATAAGTATTTCATAAAAATTTTATGATTATATTAGTTGTCATCCACTGAAAGTATGGTAGAATAAATACACGGTATCACCTGATGTGGGTGATCAATCATATCGATATCATTGATAAACGGAGATGCAGATATGGATAGAAAAGAATTTTTGGACATCCTCAGAGGACAGTTTGCCGGAAATATGCAGGAAGGCAAGGCTGCGGCACATGTAAGATATTATGAAGATTATATACAGTCTCAGGTACGTGGCGGACGCCCGGAGAGAGAAGTTCTTGAAGAACTGGGAGATCCGCGTCTGATAGCCAAAACACTGATTGACACAGATGATGGAAGTGCACAGGAAGATTATGGAGAATATTCTTCGTATGGAAGCAGCTATGGAAGTAAAATGGATCCGCCTCCGCAGCCGGAGAAGAAATGGAAGAAGGTATTAGATCTTTCTACCTGGCATGGCAAGGCAATCGTTATTGTAGCCGCGGCTGTTGCTATTATTCTCCTTGTGCTGTTAATTGGAGCAGTTCTTCCATTCTTTATTATTCTGGCAATTATTCTTTATTTTCTTTCCTGGTTAAAGAAACGTAATAACCAGTAAAAATGTCGCTTATCACAGAGACAGCAATATTTTTCAAAAAAAGTCGGTACAGGGCTCTGATAAAGATGCCTTGTACTGATCTCTCATATTTCCAATACTTAATCGAATCAAAGAAATCCCCTGTTTTAACCGAATCAAGTAAGTCCCCTGTTTCAATTGCGAATATCTGATTGTTTAAATCGAGTCTATAACAAGAAGATAATTTATCTGACTGACTTTAAAGAAAAAATTACATATAAAATTTCTGAAAACTTATTAAATCACGTAGTTGATTTCTATTCTCTAATCCTGCCAGGTGCAGGGAAAAATCCCACATTCATTCAAATCAGGGGCGAAATATTTTGTCCCGGCGTCATTTTTTATTTTGGAAAGGAGACAGAAAATGAAACACAATTTAAAACTGAGAGAACGCCTGGGAGCTTTGCTGCTTGCATTGCTTTTTATCGTACAGGCAGTTCTGGGGCTTTTACCTGCCTGCGTAACACAGGCGGCTTCATTGTCCATAGAAACCTGGGACAATGATAAGACGGTAGACTATAGTTATCGCTTTGATATGAAATTTCAGCCCGGAATTACCACGTATGAATCCTTTGGGTGTGATAACCTGGACAGAGAGGCTTTTTCGGACAATGGGAAAAGCGAACGTGATACGGAGTGTGTCAGAGTGTATCCGGATTATAAGGCTGGAAGTGCGGGAATGCGTTATAACAATGTAGGTAAAGATGGAAACGGAAATATTGTAGATGTCCGTCTTATCCTTATGGGAGTAGAGAATGCCGAACGACGTTATGAACTGAATACTGTGGAAACGATTGTTCAGAATAAAGAAGGGGCTACTTTTGCGTGGAAAGATAATGAATCCTATCCGCTGGTCGGATTTTCCAAAAACAGCATTGGCGTATTTATTTATTCTGTAGGGTATGCGAAAGTTAAGTTCCAGTTTCTTAAGCATGGAACGGATGAGGCTTTGCCAATCAGTGGGCATGGTACGATTCGTGATATTGATGCGGGGCAAGGCGTAAGAATTCCTGCGGATTGCGGACTGGACAGTGCGTATGTTCTGAAAGAGAATGATTATCTGACAGTAGAAGGAAATACGGTAACCTCTCCGATTGGTGCCATAGAACCGGATGATCCGAGAGGCTGGCTGAATCTTTTTTACAATACAGATAATTTTACAGTAGAATTCTGTCATCAGCTTAGACTGGACAAGTGGGATAAGACCCGAGAAGATGGAATTAAGAAGGCGGGATCTCAGGAGAAATGGGCAGAAAACATAAGAAATAAATATCTGGATCCGTCAGGAAACACTTATTGTCCGACCTTTAAAGGACAGAAATATTGCAAGGCATATGCATATTTCGATTTTACGTCTTATTGTTTTGGCAATGTTGAGATGAAAAAAGCCCCGGAGAAACGTGTCGGAGAGAGTAATTGCAGTTGGGAACAGGCGAGTGTGGCAACAAAAGATCAGCCTTTTACTGTCAGACAGGGACAGGAATTCCAGTATATGATTCAGGCAGAAGTAACACCAAATAAACTGAAATCATTTGTAGTGGAGGATGTACTTGAGGATTGCCTTTCTATCGAAGATACTTCTAAAGTGAGCATTACAAATGATATAGGACAGGTAGTAACGGATCAGTTTGATATTAATATTGAGGGACAGAAGATAACCTGCAGTGCGAAACCGGAAAGTCTTCAGGAGGAGACTTTTACAGATAATCAGAATTATACATTTACTCTGAAAGTACGTCGGAAACCAGAATCAGAAATAAATATTTCAAAATACCTTGCAGAGGATGGATATACGATCCTTATCCCGAATCATGCTTCTATGAGCTATGAACGTACAAATGGAAGCGGAGATACCATGGATACAGAAACAGTGTGGGTAAAGAGTGTGATTTCTCCGGAACTTGAAGTAGTCAAGAATACATCCCAATATGAATGGAAGACAGGAGACACCGTAGACTATGAAGTTTCAGTTTCTCAGACAAAGCCGGATGTACGCGCGGTCAATGTAGTCATTACGGATGAAATTCCGGCATGTCTGCAGCTCCTGGAAGGACAGTATACAGTGCAGACAAGTGACGGCGCAGAAAGCTGTACGCTCACCAGACAGGGAGACAATGGCTGGAAAGCAGAATGCCCGTCTTTAAGATATGGAGAGATGATTACCATTCGCTTTAAATGCCAGGCGCTGGAGGATTCCAATGGTCAGGAGTGGGAAAATATTGTTGCTGCGACAGCAGATAATCTGCTTAATCCTGAAACCGGAGAACAGGAATCCCGCAAGGACATGGCAGAGGTATGGATGAACAGTCCGCATCTGGAGATTGATAAAACAGCAGACAGGTATGAATGGCAGGCGGGAGAGCAGATTGCTTACCGGATCGTGGTAAATAATGTGACTGCCGGAACCATTGCAAAAGATGTGAACATTACAGATATCGGTCTGCCACAGGGACTGATTCTTGCTGATGGGGCTCAAAGTGTGGAAGTGCTGGGCGTTCAGCAGCAGATAAATTATCCTGTACCGGATAAGAAGACCGGACAGGCATATGAAGCAAGAACTGTGGAATCCCGTATGGATGCAGATGCAAATGGTTTTGCTTTTTATTGTTCATATCTGCCATACAGTCAGCCAGTTACGATTATTTTCCATTGTGTTGCACAAGAAGATGCTAATGGCCATGAAAGTGTAAATGCCGCAACGGCAAAAGCCTCCAACGCTGAAGAGAAATCAGATGATGCCGAAGTTTATGTAAATTCCGGAGAATTCTGGATTGAGAAAAATGCAGATCATTATGAATGGCAGGTAGGAGAGCTGGTACAGTATAATGTAGTGGTCGAAAATAAAAAAGAAGGCACAGTAGCCAGAAAGGTGACTATCTGGGATACAGAGATGCCGGCAGGACTTGCACTGGAATCAGCAGATAATGTATCTGTCAGTGGCATTCCACAGAGCATTACACAGCATGTTGCGGGAACACCGGATATTCCAAACCAGCTGAACCCGGAATTTTATAATGAGACATCAGAGAAACCGGTCAGCTATGAATTTGTTCAGGAAGGAGCCGGATGGAGAATGAATATTTCAGATCTTCCTGCAAATGTTCCGGTTATGATTTCTTTCCTCTGTACAGTTACTGAAGATGCAAACGGTGCAGAGAGTATTAATGTTGCAAATGTACAGGCACAGAATGCACCGGCAGCACAGGATGATGCGGAGGTATATGTAAATACGGCGGTACTTTCTATTGATAAAAGTTTCCAGAATCCGTATCTGGCCGTTGGTGACGGACGTGCAGAAAATGAATTCCGTATTGGAGAACAGGTAAATTATCAGGTTACAGTAAACAATCTTCAGAAAGGATCGATTGCACGAAATCTTGTGATTAGTGATCTTTCTCTGCCTGAAGGACTGGCGCTGGATGAAGAAGAGGGAGCTGTTACGGTAACTGGTGTACCGGCAGCTATCCAGAATCCGGTAGCAGGAACTGATGATGCCGGAAATGAACTTAATCCGGAAAATTACAAAGAAACTGTGGAAAAACCTGTAAATTGCCAGGTTACACGTCAGGGAACCGGCTGGATAGTGACAATTTCAGATCTTCCATACCAGACACCTGTTACTGTTAATTTCCGTTGTACTGCAAAGGAAAGTGTGAACGGACAGGAAATCGTAAACACAGCACAGGCATATGCAGATAATGCACAGACAGTAAAAGATACTTCAAAGATCTGGGTAAATTCACCTGTATTAAAAGTAGAGAAAATAACTGACAAACCATTCTATAAATATGGAGATATCATTACATACCGTATTGCGCTGACACAGGAACAGACTGGCTGCGTAGCGCGTAATGTTACGTTGCATGATGTGATCGACACACAGGGAGTCCGCCTTTTAAAGGATTCTGTGGTTCTGATGGATGAGAATGGAAATGTGACAGATGCAGATGTGCAGATCAATGATGATAATACATTCCTGCTATCAACGGGAAAAGCATTGATCAAAGATGCGAGATACAGTATTTGTGATAATGACAGAGGCGGACTTTTTGAGCAGGTAATGTATAACCCGCTGGACTGCCGGCAGCAGAAAACTATGATTGTGGAATATCGGGCAGCAGTAATTGATGCCGCATTAGCAGGACAGAAAGTACATAATACTGCAGTTGCGGACAGCAATGAAAAAATACCGGCAACAGGTGAAGCGGAAACAGAGGTACATAGTCCTGTTCTGGAGATTGTCAAAGAATCAGATAAGAAAGAATATGTATCTGGTGAAAAAGGATATTATAAGCTGACAGTAAGACAGCTGCGTGAGGATGTTACGGATCAGAATATTGTTATTGAAGATGCGCTGGAAACAAAGGGAACAGCAATTGTAAAAGACAGTATTTTTGTAAAGAAAAACGGCATAGAGCTGAAAGATATTAAGACAGAGGTAACGGAAACGGGATTTGTAATCAATACAGGTGCGACATTGTCGGATATGGATAAGATTGAAGTCTGCTATGAAGTTGTATTTGAGACAGAGAGTGCAGAGGCTGAAAAAGTTGTAAATACAGCGAAGGCAAGAGGCGATATCTCACCGGAAACCTCTGCACAGCAGGAAGTATATGTAAAAACAGCACCGAAACCGACTGAAACACCAAAGCCGACTGAGACACCGAAACCGACTGAAACGCCGAAACCGACTGAGACACCAAAACCGACTGAACCGCCAAAACCAACAAAAGCGCCAGAACCAACAGACATACCGAAAGCTACACCAACACCATCTGCGCCGGGAACCTGTCCGAAGCTGACTCCGACTCCGACAAAGACACCGTCATCGGCTTATAATAATGGTAATAACAGTGGAAGTAGCAATGGAAATACCGGAAACAGCAGTTATGGAAACTCAGGAGGATATTCCAGCGGATATGGAAGTTATCAGGGTGGTTCTGTGGCAGGAAGTTCTAAGACTGGAGACACCAGACCGTTTAAGGTAATGACACTTGTCGGACTTCTTGGTCTTGGCTTGCTGGCGGGAGGCGTAATGATTTACAGAAAAACGACTTCCGGTAAAAAAAATTTTAAAGGTACCGGACGGAAATGAGAAAGCTTAAAACGTTTGCGATAAGTATGATCATAGCGGCAATCGGACTTCTCGTATATTGTGGGGGATTCTATATAAAAAGCTATGAACAAAACCTTCAGGCCAGACAGAGCTATGAAGAAATAGCACGTATGGCCGGTTATCAGGATAAGGACAAAAAACCTTTTCAAAATGAGAAAAAGACGAAGCAGAATTGTTTAACAGAAACGAATAAGAATGTTCGCAAAAAGAAAAAACGAAAATCTTCGGACAATTTAAAACACAGTGATCGTGCAGATGAAATCAGGGAATCCTTCGGGATTTCCTGGGAAAATTTAAGAAAGATCAATTCTGAGGTGGCAGCCTGGATTACCATTCCCGGAGCTGATATTTCTTATCCTGTAGTCCAGGGGATGGATGACGAGTATTATTTAAAGCATAATTTTAAGAAAGAGGAGGACTTATTTGGCTGTATTTTCCTGGAGCATAATAACAAAAAGAATTTTATGGGTTCTCACAGTATTCTCTATGGTCATAACATAGAGGGCAATATGATGTTTGCCAATTTAAACCGCTATGAACAGCCGGAATTTTTGGAAAAATGTCCGGAAATTGAAATCAAAACTCCGGAAAGAAAATTTCTGTATAAAATTTTTTCCATAGAGCAGGCGGGTTCCCAAAGTGCGGCGTTTGAATATGGATATGACTTGTCGAGTCCTGCATACAAGCAGCAATTAGCAACATTGAAAGAGAATTCTATGTATGAAACCGGCATAGAGCCAGACGATTCGAAACCTATGGTAACGTTGATTACCTGCAATTCGCATCTTGATAAAGAGATACGTATGGCAGTACACGGAATCTGCTATGAAATAACACAAGAGGATTGAATGACCGCGCGTCGCATTCTCGTT
>NZ_JBWLUT010000122.1:0-1914 GCF_056504575.1 Blautia sp. CGZ-1-C1 | reverse complement strand
AATTCTTTGCAGAGGATGCAGGATTTTGGAGTGAATCTGATCTGTGTAGAAGATGGGATTGACAGCTCAAAAGATAGTGAAAAGCTGATGATTTCTGTTTTATCTGCGGTGGCAGAGATTGAACGAGAGAATATCCTTGTTCAGACAATGGAAGGACGTAAGCAGAAAGCCAGGGAAGGAAAATGGAACGGTGGGTTTGCTCCATATGGCTATGAATTGGTAAATGGAGAATTGCAGATTGCAGAGGACGAAGCGGAGATTATTCGTCTGATCTATGACAAATTTATTCATACTAATATGGGAATCTCAGCGATTGCTGCATGGCTGAACCAGCATGGATATAAAAAGAAAAAACGACAGAATAACACTTTGGATGCATTTGCTTCTTCATTTATAAAAGGCGTTCTGGATAATCCGGTATACTGTGGAAAGCTGGCTTATGGACGAAGGAAGAACGAGAAAGTTTCTGGTACAAGAAATGAATATCGCATTGTAAAGCAGGAAAATTATATGCTGCACGATGGCATCCATGAAGGAATCATCTCAGAAACAGACTGGGAGCTGGCTCATCAAAAACGGGAAAAAACAGGTGTGAAATATGAAAAGACACATAGTCTCGAGCATGAGCATATTTTATCCGGAATATTGAGATGCCCGTTATGTGGAAGCGGTATGTATGGGAACGTGAATCGAAAGAAAAAGAAAGACGGAACCTTATATAAGGATTATTTCTATTATGCGTGTAAACATCGTCGCCTGGTAGATGGTCATAAATGTGGATATCGTAAACAATGGAGCGAAGAGAAGATTAACAATGCAGTGGAAGAAGTTATTCGGAAACTGGTGAAGAATCCTAAATTTGAAGAAGCAATTCTGAATAAAATCGGTTCAAGAATAGACACAGAAGAAATAGAAAAAGAGATTGAAAGACTGGAAAAACAGTACAGGCAGTTGACCGGAGCAAAAGCTAGACTCGGACAGCAAATGGACAGTCTGGATATCATGGATAAATTTTATGAAAAGAAATATCAGGATATGGAGACACGCTTATATCGTCTGTATGATGAAATTGAAGGCGTGGAGAACAGTATAGAAGAAGTTAAGAATCGCCTGCTGAATATCCGGCAACAGAAAATATCAGAAGAAAACGTCTATCAATTTCTTTTATATTTTGATAAACTATATGATAAGTTCACCGACCTGGAGAAGAAAGAATTTCTTAACAGTTTTGTGGAACAGGTGGACATTTACGAGCAGGAGCAGCCAGATGGCAGATTCCTGAAGCACATAAAGTTCCGTTTTCCAGTGTATTTTGGAGACAGGGAGACACAGGAACTTTGTTGGGACAACGAAAGTACCGTTGAGACTGTGGTGTTGCTACAAAGTAAAAATATGTAGAAATCCTTGAATTTACGTACTTTGTGGAGTTTTTCAGTTTCAGAAAAATAGGTGAAAATCACAAAGAAAAGAGCCTTGTGAAGAAAGTAACCGTTGTTGTTGCGTTAGACCTCGGTACGGGGAACACAAAGAATCTTGAATATGAAAATGAATAGAGAGCTATCAGATCATTGATAGATTATAGGGATACTTGTTAAAAGCGGGTGTCCCTATTTTTTATGGGGCATTCCAGAACTGGAGTGTCTTTTTTACTCAGGAGACCGCCCTCGGCGGTCTTTCCTATAAAGTAAAAAAGCCCGCATTTATACGGTTTATAGTAATTTTTATTTCTCGCAAGTGTCGAAGACCCGCCGATTTACAGAAAAAAGGAGAAGGACAGTCCGGATACATAAGGGATTTTTTGAATGACCGCGCGTCGCATTCTCGTTACTTCAGTGATGAGTTAGACGCGCAATTTTTTGTTAAAAAAAGAACATATGTTTACAGAATAAGATATCTATGGTACAATTTGTTCAT
>NZ_JBWLUT010000121.1:0-17186 GCF_056504575.1 Blautia sp. CGZ-1-C1 | reverse complement strand
AATAAACTGAGGTACAATTTTCCACTTTGTTTCCAACTCTTCCATATATTTTCCTTCAAAATTCGAGATACCAATGGATTTTGCTTTGCCCTCTCTATACGCTTTTTCAAGCATTCTGTATCCGGCAAGCCAGTTGCCTGCAGGCTGGTGTATATAAAGTAAATCCACATAATCAACACCAAGTCTTTCTAGAGTTTCTTCTACAGTATTCTCATTTTCATATTCACTAGCCCATATTTTTGTTGATAGAAATATATTTTTTCTGTCAATTCCACTATCCTTGATTGCTCTTCCAACTGCACGCTCATTTACATAAGCATTTGCTGTATCAATTAGGGAATATCCCATTTTTAATGCCTCTAATGTACTTGTGTAGGCATCCTCTGGTGATAACATAAAAGTTCCTAGTCCAAGCATTGGACATTCCAAATTGTTATTCAACTTCATATTTTCCATCTTTTTAGTCCTCCTGAAATTTTTCTTTATCAAGCATTTTTATTACTTTTGCCGGATTTCCAACTGCTACTGCATAATCCGATACATCCTTTGTCACTACAGATCCAGCTCCCACAATTGCGTGTCTTCCGATACATACTCCCGGAAGTATCGTAGCTCCAGCTCCTATCCAGGCATATTCTCTTATCAGAACAGGCTTACAAGTCAGAGTACACAAATCATATGGATCATGATTATTGGAAATAAGCTGTACATTTGCAGCAATCATAGCATTGTCTTCAATCGTTATTCCACCTCTTGCCATTGCAAGAAGATTAGAATTGATAAATACATTCCTGCCAATCTTTACGCTTCCAACACATGCTCCATTAAGCGGTGGTGATATCATACTCCCATCTCCTAGGTTATTTCCAAACAATTCCTTTAATAAATGATTATATTCATCAGTAAAAGGCATTGTATGATTAATCTGAAATAATATTTTTGTCTGACGTTGCCCTTCTGTACTTTCTTTTATTGACGCAGTTCTTACATCAACATGTATTTCCTTGCATTCCATTTTTCTAACCTCTATTTCTGTATCCATCTTTCAAGTACATCTTTCGCTTGATCTACGCTGCTTCCATGTATCGCAATGCCTTTCTCAATCACTGCACCTTTTGCACTTTTTTTAATATCACTCTCCGTATTTGACAATCCGCTTCCTTCATGCGTACAGAATGGATGAATTTTCTTTCCTGTAAAATCATAACTTTCCAGAAAAGTATATACAGCCATTGGCATGGTTCCCCAGTAATTCGGGTATCCAAGATAAATCTCGTCATATTGATCTATGTCCTGTGGCAGATTTAGTATCTCTGGTCGTTTTCCTGTCTGTTTATCCTCTTTTGCCTGTGCAATGCAGGTATTATAATCAGCGGCATAGGGAATCTTTTGCTCGATTTTGAAAAGGTCTGCTCCTGTCATATCAGCTATCATTTTTGCAGCTTTCTCAGTATTGCCAATCTGAATATATTTCATGGAACCGCCAAAATAATTTTCATCTGCTCTTGAATAAAATGCTACCAGCTTTGCCATTTGTACTATTCCTCCTTTGTCCATACCAGTTTTCCTGTTTTCACTGCTTCTTCATACCGTGATATCTTATAAGAAAGCCTGTCCATAGTTTCCTCTATCTGCTCTTTTTGCTTCTGAAGAATATCCATCTGCTCATTCAACAACTCAAGTCTCGCAGGTATTGTAGAATCTCCCGCCCTAAATAGCCTTTGATATTCAATCAGACTTTCTATGGGAAGTCCTGCATTTCTCATACATACTGCAAGCTCAACCCATCTAAGATCTTCTTCCTGGTAATCCCGAATTCCTCCGGATGTTCTTGTAACTTTAGGAATCACATTAACCCTCTCATAATAACGGAGGGTATCCTGTGAAATACCATATTTTTCTGACACTTCTTTTATTGTCATATTCTTCCTCCACAATTTAAAGAAGATTTTTCACACTCTGTATCCATTCATTAATTTGTTCCTGAGGTGTCTCCAGATTACTTCCACCTGTAGAATCAAACTGTATCTGCATATCGCAAACCACATTTGCGCCTTTGCAGGCTGCTTTCATATCCTTTATTACATGCCCTGGCCAGCCACCATTTGTCATAAAAGGTACTACTGTCTTTCCGGTAAAATCCTGTTGGTGCAGAAATGTTTTTACAGCCGGAGCCATTGTGTACCACCATGTAGGTGTCCCAACTGCGATGACATCATAATCTGCAATATTGATATCCAGCGGTTTAATTTCAGGTTCGTATCCGCGCTGCACTTCATTCTGTCCCTGATTTACCACATCATCATAACTGCCAGAATATGGAACTACGGTATCTATTTTTAGAATATCGCTATCAGTCTCACTCTGCAGCATTTTTGCAATTCTTTCCGTGTTTCCATTTGACCATGAATAATATATAATCAGTAATTTCTTCATCTTTTTACCTCCTGTTTCGATTAGCATACTACTTGAAGTTAACTCCAAGTCAAGAGCTTTTGATTTTTTCTTCATAAACACTGGTATGACGCAGACTGTGGAAGACCCAAGACTCGCTACTGGCGGTTGGTTAGACCTTACCAGACAGGCATTCCACCTGCTAGACTACTCGCCCTTATCTGGGCGCACAATCCTGCATTATGTCCAATCAGGACTCCATCCTCTATATAAATACCACCCTGATCCTGAAACTTACATCCTGCATTAATAAAAACATTTTTACCTATATGGATATTTCGTCCGCAGTCTGTATAAAACGGAGGAAACATTCCAAAACTTTCATCTATTTTTTGTCCGGTAAGTTCCGACATAAGCTGTATAATTTCTTCTTTTGTATGATATTTGTTATTCAGCTCCATCGTTATCTTTAATGCCCTTTGAGACAGCTCATGCATAACCAGATGTTCTTCACTTCCACCATCTACGATATATCCAGGCTTCATATTACTCAAATATTCTTCACACGTCATAATTAACCAACTCCGTTTTCTTTAAAAAATTTCTGAATTTTGTCAAATGGGATCACATCCGGATTATCGTATAGATCTGTATGAACAGCTCCCGGAATTGTCAGCAGTTCTTTATTGGATGTGTACTTGCTGTTCTTGATCATATTTTCATAAGCATCTTTTCCAAAATAATAGCTGTGTGCTTTTTCTCCATGAACGATAAGGACTGCACTTCTGATTTCATTACTGTACTTTAATATTGGCTGATTCATAAATGACATACATCCAATACTGTTCCAGCCATCATTTGAATTCAGACTCCTTTTATGATAACATCTGCCTTTATAATACTCACTGTAATCTTTTACGAAGAAAGGTGCATCTTCCGGAACCGGAAGGGGAACACAACCACCGCCTCTTGAATATTCGCCTTTACGGTATTCTTCTGTCCTGAGGGTATTCAGTGACTGTTTCTTTGCATAACGTGCTTCTTCACTGTCCTCAGAATCAAAGTATCCATTCGCATTTGCTCTTGTCAGATCATACATGGTAGAAGCAACGGTTGCTTTTATTCTTGTATCCAACGCAGCTGCGTTAAGAGCCATTCCACCCCAGCCGCAGATTCCAATGATTCCTATTTTATCCGGATCCACATCTTCCCGAACAGAAAGGAAATCAACAGCAGCCATAAAATCTTCTGTATTAATATCTGGAGAAGCCATAAATCTTGGATAGCCTCCACTTTCCCCCGTAAAAGAAGGGTCAAATGCAATCGTTAAATATCCTCTTTCAGCCATTGTCTGTGCATATAATCCGGAACACTGTTCTTTGACTGCCCCAAATGGTCCGCTTACGGCAATCGCAGGATATTTCCCAGATGCATTTTTCGGTTTATACAAATCTGCGGCAAGTGTGATTCCATAACGATTTACAAATGTCACTTTCTTATGGCCTACTTTTTCACTCTGTGGAAAAGTTTTATCCCATTCAGATACCAGCTTTAATTCTTCTGTTTTTAACATATTTAACATCCTCCATATACAAAATTTCTTGTAATTACACTAACAATAGTATATGATATAAATATCTTACAACCTAAAGTTAACTTTAGGTCAAGCATAAATTTGAAAGAAGGTTTTTTATGTATACAATCGGTCAGGTCTCTGCAATGTTTAATCTTCCTGTTTCTACATTAAGGTATTATGACAAGGAAGGCTTTTTCCCTAATCTGGAACGCAAGGGAAATATCCGTTATTTCAGCGATAATGAATTAGAAGCACTTCGTATCATTGAATGTCTGAAGAAATCCGGTCTTGAGATAAAAGATATAAAGCAATTTTTTATCTGGGTATCTGAAGGCAGCTCCAGCTATGAAAAAAGGAAAGAATTATTTGAAACCAGAAAATCAGCTGTTGAAACTGAAATTCAGGAACTTCAAAAAACTCTCTCCCTCTTAAAATTCAAGTGCTGGTATTACGAAACAGCAATGAAAGATGGTAACGAAGATGCTATAAATGCCATGTTGCCTGACAAACTTCCAAAAAATATACAGAAACTATACGATAAAGGGCATGACTGATTTTTGCTTTCTCCATCAAACTGGAATTGTCTAAAATAGTAAAGCCGTACCGCTTACTATTTTTTCTTTTACTGCTGAAACAGTATCTTTGATTGAATGCGTAGTTGTATCTATAACATTTAATTCATAGATTCCTAAATTGGAAAATTGCTTCCACATTGTTTCAACTAATTCAATATTTGTTTCTCTGTCTAACTTTGAGCGTTCGATAGCTCGCTTCATAGTTTCTTCTTTACTCGCCCTTAAAACGATATAGTGTACTTCATAATGCTCTTGAACAATGTTGAGCCACGGCTCTAAAAACCACGGTCCTACAATGCCATCTACAATTACATCATATCCACCACGAGCATATCGCTTCGCAGCTTCTAAAAACGCTTCAATGACAATCAAATTTTGCTCATTTGATTCTGGCAAATGCGGTGGTATTGCCCCTTTACTCAAATAATGATAAAAGTCATCTGTGTGCATATGCACAGACTTTTCCAAATCTGATTCTTTTGCAACAGCAGATGCCGTTGTAGTTTTTCCTGTCCCCGGCGCACCTGTGATTACAATAATTCTACCTTGATTCATCTATATTTCACCTCCACAACTCCCGATTTCTCAGTTTCAAAAAGCTGGAATTGTTCGAGCTTTTCAAATACTAACGTACCTAATTCCGTTCAATAATTGATTTATAGTAGTTACCAAAGTCAGCAAGTGAATTAACAATTGGAAGCATTTTTGTTCCGAGTTCCGTTAAGCCGTATTCGACTCTCGGTGGCTGCTCATGGTAATCGTGGCGATATGCCAGTCCATCACTCATCATTTGTCTTAAACTATCTGTCAAAACCTTTTGTGAAATACCATCTATACTTCGTTGTAACTCATTGAATCTCCATGGACGCTCTTTCAAGTTACGCAAAATCAGCAGTTTCCATTTTCCTCCGATGAGCGATACTGCTGTTGCAACTGGGCATTCCGGTAATTCTTCTTTTGCTCGCATAATTCTCGTCGAGTAGACTTTGTCTCGACTTTTCACATCCTTTCATCATATATTGTTTTGCGATGAGAGGTTCAAGTCTCAAAAGCCCCTCACAGAACCGCACGTGCCCTATTAAGGCATACGGCTCTTCAATAAGCCATTTACCTAATAAGCACTTTTCAGATATATCCTTGGATACTCCAGTGGATGTATCTTTAGGATATTCATATATTTCTTCCACGTCAGCCAATACGTTTGGTCTCTGCGTCTCTTGCTTTTCCATAACTCCTGTCTCACATATTTGTAATACTTTTGCAAACCTATGTAGTTTCCATAGATTCCATAGTATCTGTAATGCCCCGTCAGTTTCACATTCAACGCTTCTATGGTATCGGCTATGCTTTCGTGCATATGCTCCCATAACCATTTCTTGACTGCTTCTCTTTTCATTTTCAGCTTCTTCCTGCTTGTTCTATGCAGTACACAGTACTTGCCCCAGTGACTTGTCGCATTGTAGTGTGTAAAGCCGAGAAAGTCAAAGGATTCCTTTGTTCCCTTGTATCTGCCAAAGGGTAGAATTCTGCTTTTATCCTCTGCAATTTCAAGACCGAATTTACGCAGTCTTTCTATCAGAAGCTGATAAAACCTTTGTGCTTCATTCTCGTATTGGAACAGACATACAAGATCATCTGCATAGCGTACCATGTACATTTCTCCCTTAAACTCATGCTTTTTCACATAATCAAACCATGTGTCTAAGGTATAGTGCAGATACACATTTGCCAGCACTGGCGAAATCAGCCCGCCCTGTACTGTTCCAGCTTCTGTATCCAGTCGCTTACCATCCTCCATAACTCCCCCTATCAGAAATCTCTTGATATATCTGATGAAGTTCTTATCTGCTATGTCATGCTCAAGAAATTTTATCATCCACTCATGGTCTAGGTTATCAAAGAATCCCTTGATGTCTGCATCTAAAATGTAATTGACCTTGTCTGCCATGATGTGTTTGTTTACTCTTTGAATTGCATCGTGACAACTTCTGTTTGGACGAAACCCAAATGAAAACTCCTTAAACTTAGGCTCGTAAATCGCTTCCAGTATCTCTTTAAAGACACCTTGAACGACTTTATCCTCAAATGACGGAATGCCGAGTCCTCGCATCTTGCCATTACCTTTTGGGATATAGGCTCTGCGCACGGGATATGGTTTATAGGAAAACTTCTTCATTCTGACAAGCAGACTCTCTATGTTTTCTTCTAAGTTCTCTCCGTATTGCTCCTTGGTTATTCCATCCACTCCTACTGCTTTCCCTTTGGGTTGTTTGCTATAGGACTCTTTGAGTGTGTCACTGTTGACATATTTCATTAGCGACTGAACTCTGCCATATCTTTCTACGAGACCGGCTATTTCTGCTTTCTCTTTTTCCATAGATTTTATGCCTCCTGTGCTCTCTATGTTTTGATTGCAAAAGCAACTTATTGTCCGTCCCTTCCCTCCAGCGTCATTACTGCTTTCATCAGTACTATGGACGAATCCGACTCCTCGATGGTCTTCGTTCATACTCACCATTGCATTGGTCGATATTCCCTACTGTCTCATGTACAGAACCATCCAGGTCTCCCAGGTATGTCAAATATAACGATATCAGGTATGCCATGCTCTAGGACTCCGGTGTGTTTTCATAGTCTCGCTTTAACGACTAATCCTTGTTGGTGATCCAAGGAGGTAGCAGACCACCCCACACAATCGATATTTTAACGAAGCTCAATCACTTCACGCTTACGCATTACGGCGTTCCTGTTCCCTGTCCTACGCTTAAACACCATTGTTAGCCTTTGGTGATCCAAGGATTCGGTACTGGCGACTTGCTAGGTCTTACCAGACTGGATTCCCACCAGCTATATATTTGGCACCGAACTGGCGCACACCTCCGAGTCTATTTTAACACATTCAATTTTGAGTGCACAGTTACAAAAAGGTGCGTACTTGTTTTTGTATGTGTCTCACACTATACTAATATCAAGCAACCAGAAACTACAAATTAACTATGGAGGTTTTATCATGGCAAATTACACAAAAACAACTATTGGAAAGGAAAACCGAATTGAGCTGCATGAAAAGTTGTCTTTAACAGGTGCAGAAATCAGTTTAAACGAACTACCTGCAGGAGCAAATGTCCCATTTGTTCATTCCCATAAAGAAAATGAGGAAATCTATGGAATTCTTTCAGGTAACGGCAAAGCCATAATTGATGGAGAAGAAATCAGCCTTTCAACTGGAGACTGGCTAAAAATTGCACCTGCTGCAAAGCGTCAGTTTTTTGCATCCGATATTTCCGGAATTACTTATATCTGCATTCAGGTAAAAGAAAATTCTCTGGAACATTTTACAGCAGAGGATGCCGTAATCAGCTAATTAAAAGTATTTATTTACAAAAATGCACAGCTCCCGATAAGCTAAGAACTGTGCATTTTTTTCTTAAATTTTACGATTTCTCAATTTTTTATATAAGAAGTTATGGCTTTAACTTCCTCCAAATAATCAGCTTTAGGATAATACATACGACCACCAAAACTGCCACCAAGGCACCATCCAACAGCAACTCTGTGTACTACGGTGCAGACTGCATGGCATATAAATTTGGATAAGTTTTAAAGTGCCAGAACTTATAAATTCCGAACCCAATGAAAACTCCTATGAATGAACCAATAACGATATTTAAAAAACAATTCAACTTTCTCAGCATAGCAGTCCCCCCTCCAAATTAGAATTTCTGGATGAGTATAATATGCGGAAAATAAACTTAACTCCATCTTAAATATAGTGCTGAGTTTCACTGCTATTCTTTAACACCATTTTCACCACACCAAGCAATGCTGCAAATAAAACACCTGCAACCGGCCATACAATCCATGTAATATCCCAGCTCATCGTCCAGAAGCTCCATGCAAGGTAAATCGCTGTAGTCAAGCACCAATATACACCAGAAAACGTGTCCGTCTTTTTCTTAAACAGTTTTTCTTCTTTTGTATATTCGCCTTCCTGAAGAAGGGTATCGTAACTGCTTTTTACCACCCCAACACGAACCAACAGATTCACTCCTATTGCAAGTATGAATAGCAGCAATCCAACGGAAACACCACAGTAATAGTCAGACGCTTCCATGGCTCCGGCAATAATTGTCGGAATCACTGCCAGTATACAAAGCACTACCCCAACAGCTGTTCCTCTGATAAAAATCGGTTCATAGGAATCTTTTTTTTCTCGTACCATTCCAGATACACCATACTCTGTTTCAAAGCATTCTTTTTCAAAATGTTCCATATGCGATTCACGCATTCCATATGTAATAAACAAAAAGACAGCTGCCGCAACCATTCCAAGCAAAAAAACACATCCAAATACTGTTGCCAGAGATTCCGAAACATGAAATACGCCATCTTCTGCCATTGTCACAAGAATAATCAATAATATTGGACTTGAGATACACATACTTGTTGCGTTTGCCACTACTTTGGATCCATTTCTTTTCATGTCAAGAAATTCATTTGCATTCTCCATAGTTACTTTTTTCAACGGTTCTGCATAGCTTTCAGTACTTTCGCGATAGGTGATATTTTCTGCTTTCATTTCATCTTTTAATAGATAATCTGTACTAACACCAAATAGCTCCGACATCTGTAAAATTCTTTGCAAATCTGGAACAGCCCCTGCACTTTCCCACTTAGATACTGCCTGTCTGGATACGCCCAACTGATTGGCTAGTTCTTCCTGTGACCATCCATTCTTTTTTCTTTCCTCTGTAATCTTATCAGCTAAAATCATTTTTTCCTCCTTTTGCAGATTTTATGAGCTAAATATAACAATTTTACTGTTTGCATTCCACCATTTCAGGCTATAAATCTGTCAACCAGCAGTTGCAAATCACAAAAGGACTCGATAAATCCCTATTTTCCAGCAATACAAGCAGGAAATTATTTATCATCTGTATTGTTTTCCTTTTTCTTATGAGTCGAACCTAAACAAAGAAATGAGGAACCAAGACATAACCATACTATAGCCATAGAATTTTCATTTCCACTCGTAAAGCCAATAGCTGACGCTATGAAAAACAGAACTGATGCAATATAAAATAAGATTGATTTGTTTATTCCTTTTTTCATAAATAAGAATCTCCTCCAAATCCCGATTTCTCAGTTTCAAAAACTGGAATTTATCGCTTTGAATGTTTAATTAGAAGAAAATCTACTACGATACAAAACATAAGATAAAATCCCCAACATAACACATAGGAAACGATGGAATTTCCAAGCTGCGGTATTGGTGTAAATGTCCACCAATACCCAAACTTAATACCTTGAAGAAAATTAAAAATACAAGAAATTGGCATTAAGATAAGTATCCATACATTAACAATCCAAAACAAAAATGAAGCCTTTTCTTTGTTATCACCTATAAACTGTCCTATTACGAATACCATAATTCCGACAGCCATTAAAATTAGTCCAACTGCAACAGAACTTGAGGTTTGCTCTTTGTCCCAAATCATAATGGCTACTACTAACCCAATAAAATTAAACACACTACCTACCAAAGAAAAGATGCGAGCATCACTTCTTTCAGTACCGTTTTCTGTTATTGGTTCTATTCCCTTCAACAAATAATCTGTTGTTACATCAAAAAAATTGCTCAATAAAATGACCTTTTCGATGTCTGGTGTACTTTGTTCTGACTCCCATTTAGAAACTGCTTGTCTCGATACACCAACCTTATCAGCAAGTTCTTCCTGCGAAATTCCCTTGCTCTTTCGTAAATGTTGTATTCTGTCTGCCATATTCATTGCAAAACACCGCCTTTCTTTTTTACTTAATATAACAAAAATAGCGGTTGCATTGCCACCATTTTCTCATAGAACTTTGTCAACCGACAGTTGCGAAGGCGAAAATTCCGATTTTACGCTTTCTTAATCGGATGTCTAATTACAGTTTTCCATCTCTCTGGGGCAGCCTTTCTTGCATCAGACATATAAATCTCGTGGTGCAATCTATCTTTGTTAATATCATTAACATACCCATTTTGTTCTAAATAAGCATCCATAAGAGCAACAGTTGCTGGCTCATTATCAAAAGAACCTATATGCATAATTTGAACACATAATCCTTCATCAATCGTAAGATACTCTGCTGACGAACAATCGAGTTTCTTCTTTTTCGTTGCTGTTTCTACCGCCCAGTTAAAATCAGCTTTAGAAATGAAATCAGGCAAACGAATAACAGAAATCCAGTTGAAAGCAGATTTATTTGTATAATCTACACCCACAACATCATCCTGCCACCAAAAACCTTCCAATGGCGGAACAACATATTCAAAAAAGCCTTCAATTTTATAATCGGTCTTGCAACTCATTTTTAATGTGTATGCAACAGCATATAGAATACTGATTGCGTGTTGATATGCCCCACCTTCTTCATTTGGATTGCCTTTTCCTCTAACTGCAATATAATTTGCCTTAGGTACATTTACAATCTCTGGTTTATTCTTAGGCATATAAAATTCTTTAAATTCTTTCTTAAAATCAAAAGCCATAATAACCTCCAAAATTTCAATTTTACAACAATACAAGCAGAAAATTATTTATCATCTGTATTTGTTTTATTGTTTTCCTTTTTCTTATGAGTCGAACCTAAGCAAAGAAATGAGGAGCCAAGACATAACCATACTATAGCCATAGAATTTTCATTTCCACTCGTAAAGCCAATAGCTGACGCTATGAAAAACAGAACTGATGCAATATAAAATAAGATTGATTTGTTTATTCCTTTTTTCATAAATAAGAATCTCCTCCAAATTCCGATTGAGATTTCACCTGTTTTAAGAGATTTAATAACTGTTATATTTTGTTATTAAATTCTCCGCAAACCCTTGAAAACACTGGATTTGTCGCAGGTGAGCTTTCCCTTATTTTTTCCCTTGTGTTATATCGTCCCATCAGTGTTTATGAACTCTGATAAGGGCAAATACAAAGGCACAGAGCAGATGTCCGGTGGACATCTGCTCTGTGCCGACCGAAGCGGCAGCGGAGACCAAAAAAATTATATAAAACAGTATAACATAAAATAAAAGTGACATGGTGGACTGATTGAAATGCTTCTTAATTTTTGCTACTAATGATTGATTAAATGATAAGGAGATGGGATACGATGAGAACAATATTTGCAGAATACAATCCACAACGAAACAGCATTGACATTTATACAAATGTTGGCTATATGCTTCATTACACACAGGCTGCTTAATCAAATTTATTATAATTGATGAAAAATCGGTTGCATTTTGTCAAAAGTACAAAACTTTTTGAAACCAAGTGCTTTTAATTCCTGTTATGATACTGAGGATATCCCAGCAATACTTGCTATCCCTGATACCTTATTCTTTCTACCAGCGTTTCCTTTTTCAGATTACTGCTTAAAACGAGGGAAAGCACAATCTGCAAAAGGCTGACCAGCAAAATCATAGCAAGAATTGGTGTAATTGGAACATGATAGATATTCATTCCAAATATTCCATTATGTTTTGCATAGGAAAAAAGTGCATAGCCGAGCGGCAGACCAATGATCAAAGCTACGCATATGGTGCCAACCGTAAAAATCAGTCCCTGTAACTGCAGGCATAAATTTAATTGTTTATTTGTCATACCCACAGCCTGCAATACACCATATTCCTGCTTTTTTGTCGTAATATTCATAATCATGGTGTTTGCCATATTCATAAAACCGATGAGTCCTACAACCGCCATAAACAGATAACAGCCAAGCTTCATCATGCGGGCTGCGACTTCTGCATATTGTAACTGCGCATGATAGGTATCCATTTTTATATGCGAAGTATTAGAAATCAAAGTATTCAGACTTTGTTCTACAGATGCCACATCTTTTTTATCACAGTCCACCCACAGATAGCCATAGGCTGTTCCTCTCGGATTCATGGAACGGTATACACCTTCCGGAATGACAAGATAAGTGTCCGCACTTGCAAAGGATCCTGCAATCTTTCCCTGATAGGTATAGGTTCCACTTCCATTCTCAAAGTCAAATGCAATGGATTCACCCGGAGCATATCCATCTTGTTCCATCCACATCGACCAACCAAAGAAAATTTCACCATTCTTTACCGCCTGATCATAGTCCATAGAGCCAATATCCCCGTCCTGGCGCATAAAATCAAAATCATTTTTACTCACAATATCAGCCGGAAATCTTGTTCCGTTCAGATTTACAGAGACAATCTCTCTCGTCATGACATCTGTCACTCCTGGAATGCTTTTGATTTCTTCAATCAGCGAATCATTCAATAGATTATCCGTCAGAATCGTATCCAGATTATTCTCCGGATATTTTTCATCATACTCATCAGAATAGTCAAGCTGCAGTTCAAATTGTCCATGATTTATGTAACGACGTGCTTCATGCTCCGTGTCAATATTTCCCACATAATTAGAGATAATCACAAACAATGCGCAGGAAAGCCCCAGTGTGAGGATGGTACCAATGGTTCTTTTTGGATTACCCGTTATATTTGCCATTGCCATAGAAAACACGGTAACATTTTTTCTGCCATTTCGTTTTCCTTTTTTTTGTGTTTCTGCATTTTCTAAATACCGTGTTGCCTCGATAGGTGAAATCCGTGAAACAATTTTCATTGGTTTACGCAGTGCCAAAGCAACGGTAAGAAATGATACGAAAATACAGAGAAGCATAACAGGCAGGGAAAACAGAGGCACCTGCTGATTTTGAACTTCCATAGAGCCAGTTTGGGTTGATACAAGGTTCCCCTGTTCTACCAGCCAGTTAAAACCGCATTTTGCAATCAGAAAGCCAAAAAGCAATCCAACCGGTATTGAAAAAATTGTCAAAAAAATGCCCTCTCTGAAGATCAGTTGTTTCATCTGCTTTTTTGTTGCTCCCAGAGCCTTGATTTTTCCATACTCCTGTATCTTGTTGGCAATACCGACCTGAAAAATATTATAAATGACCACAACAGAGAAAAGTACAATTGCAAGAATCAAAACCCCGCATACCGCAATCGTTTCATAACTCGGCTGCAAGACCCATTGCAAATAGAGATCATTGACTATAACGTTTTTTTCTTCGATCCCACAAGCTGCTGCAATCTGCTTTATAACCGAATCAATATTATTCATAGATACATTTGCAGAATCATTTAAAGTAAAATAAATATTATACTGTCTGTCATTCTCTGCGACGTGCTCATCATAAAACTCCTGTGACCCGAAAGCAACATAAGATGCCTCGATGGTATACTCATCCCGATCATATAGGATTCCGCTGACAACAAATTCTTCCGGCTTATATTCTGACTGCATCCCTGCGCGGTAATCCAGTGTAACCGTATCTCCGATCTTTACATCACCATACCCCATTGCACGAAAAAATGCTCTTCCTGCGGCAATTTCCTGCATTTTTTCCGGATACTTTCCTTCCTTCAACTCATATTCTTTATTATAAGGAAGCATTTTTCTTGCAGTCTCATCCATGCAGACAAACCCGCCTTTTTCATTGCCTTTTATGATACCTTCGGTGCACATAGTGCCTGTAGCATCTATTTCCGCACGGCGGTTTACTTCTTTTAACTGCGATCCGTCTGCGGAAACAAACAGACCATAATTGCTTCCATATGATCCTGCCGCCTGACTTTTCTGTAAATGAATTACCCCATTTCCCACAGTACTGATGATAACAAGCAGCATCGTGGCCAGACAGATTGCCATCATGATCAGTATACTTCTTGTCCTGTTCCTTTTGTCATTGCTATATGCAATCCTGCTTATTGTCTTCATCTGAAATCCACCACCTGTCCGTCCTCAATCACCAGAATACGGTCAGCGACCTGTGCAATTTCGTCATCATGGGTAATCATTACAATTGTCTGTCCATATTTTTTTGCTGTCATCTTAAGCAGAGCGATTACCTCATCACTGGTCTTAGAATCAAGATTGCCTGTCGGCTCATCCGCAAATATAATTTCCGGACGATTCACCAGTGCTCTTGCAATTGCTACTCTCTGCTGCTGTCCTCCGGATAACTGATTTGGCAGATTATAAATCCGGTTTTCAATCCCCAGAGTTGCAATAATATCATTTACATACGCTTCATCCACTTTTCTTCCATCCAGCCCCAGTGGCAGTACAATATTTTCCCAGACATTAACAGATGAAACCAGATTAAATGCCTGAAAAACAAATCCGATTTTTCTTCTGCGGAAAACAGCAAGGGCATCTTCCTTCATCCTGTATAAATCTTTCCCCGCTAAAGTAACTCTGCCTTTTGTCGGGGTATCAAGACCCTCCAAGCATATGAAGTAATGTACTTTTACCGGAACCTGACTTTCCAACAATTGCGACAAATTCTCCCTGCTCAATCTGAATGTCCACCTGATTTACCGCTTTGACCTGATTCTCACCTGCACCATAAAACTTACAAAGCTGCCTGGTTTCTAATATCACACTCATGTGTTGCCTCCTTTTCAATTCTGTAAAGCGTACCTTTTCAGCACACTTTCTTTGCCTGTTTATATATCATTTTTCAACCTACATGCTGATTGTAGCAATATAATCTTTCATTTCACTTTCAAAAATTGGGCAGAAATCTTACAGAATTGTAAGATTTCTGCCCAATTAAAATTTAACCAACATATGGTAATTGAATCACAAACGTGCTTCCTTTTTTCTTTATGCCGGAGATTACCGTGATCATACCTCCGTGTTTTTCGATAATTTCTCTCGATAGAAAAAGTCCGATTCCCGTGCCACTCTCTTCCCTGACCTCCCTGGAACCTCCTCTGTAAAATCGTTGAAAAATTTTGTGATACTCATTCTGCGGAATACCGATTCCCTGATCCTCAATTTCCATTCTTACAAGATCGTTTCTTTTTTGTAACCGGATAAATATTTTTGAACCACCCGGACTGTACTTGACCGCATTATCCAGAACGTTGATAAAAGCTTCACCAAGCCACCTTTTATCCTGCACAACCATGCATGTTTCCAGCTCTCTTGCATAGTCAAAAACGAATTCAATTTCTTTCTCATCCGCTTTTGGATAAGTACGGTTCACAGCAGATATGACAGTATCCATAAGCGGAAGTTTTTTCTTATTAATCTGAATCAGTCCGGTTTCCATCTTGGATATTTCAAGAAGCGACTGCAATAATGTCTCCAGTCCATCCAGAGCACTCCGACAACGAATACGAAACTCCTCCTGTTCTGTGGCACTTAAGTCATTCTGCATCAGCACACTAAAACATGTATCCAAAGCTGCAACCGGTGTCTTTAACTGGTGAGAGATATCAGAAACAATTTCTTTCGTGCTCTCTTTTTCTTCCCGTGCTTCTTCCTTTAGCAACTGAATATGATGTCCGATTGCTTCAAGCTGGTCATTCAATTTTTCCAGTTCAGCGTGATTTTCCGTTTTCAGTAAATCATCAAATTTATTTTCACGGAATCTGATCAGAATTTCTTCTAACTGGTCTAAAATTTTCTGATGACACGCATCTTCTGTCTTCTTCCAATAAAATAAAATAATCAAAAGAAGCACGCATATCACAGTGCTTACAGCACCGGTCACCATAACCTGATGCCGGAATTGCGAATAAAACACATTCCCTTTATTTCCCCAGTATCCATATTGCTCCAATAATCGCCTTCCCTGTTCGTTGGTTTCAATATCCTTATCCTTAAGCAATTCCGAAACAGCATCCAGCCCGGAAAATTTTTCCTTTGCTGCAATTTCTGTCATAAGATTCATTTTATATTTATAATCTTCATAAAACACATACGTGGTAAAGCAATTTAATATTGCAAACAATAATATAACAGGTAATACCAAGGAGAGCACTACTGTAATCTTCTTGCGATATCTCTTTGTCACTGCCTTACCTCCTGATTCCATATATACCCAAGACCTCTGATATTCTTTATATAGACCGGTGCAGCCGGATTGTCTTCGATTTTCTCACGGAGTCTTCTGATATTGACAGCGATTGTATTTTCATCCACAAAATCCCCTTCCAGATCAAACACATTTTCCAATATTTGTGTTTTTGAAAGAATCTGTTTCGGATTCTGAAGAAAAAAAGTCAGCATTTTCAACTCCGTTTTTGTCAGACTGATTTCACGACTCTTTATCAGGACTTTCATTTCTCCTGCGATAAATACGATATCTCCCGAAATCATCTTTCCGACTTCCGTTTTCTCCTGTCTGCGGCGGAAATGTGCTTCTATTTTCAAAAGAAGTACCGAAAGACTAAACGGCTTTGTAATATAATCATCTGCCCCTGCTTCATATCCCATGACCTGATCCATCTCCTGATCTAGTGCTGTAAGACAAATAATGTATGTATTATAATTGCATCTCATCCACCTTACAAATTCCAGTCCATTCCCATCCGGAAGATTCACATCACAAATGGTAACATCCACATTATTATCACTTGCAATTCTTTTCGCTTTTTTCATTGATTCTGCTGAAAAAACCTCATATCCGGATTTTTTCAGTGAGAATGTAATTCCACGATTTAAATTTTCATCATCTTCAACCACGAGTATACCTGGCATAGCATATGCACCTCTCTTTATTAACTATATATATTTAATATCAGAGTACTGCTTCGTGAA
>NZ_JBWLUT010000120.1:0-24038 GCF_056504575.1 Blautia sp. CGZ-1-C1 | reverse complement strand
GCTATATTTCATAACCATGATCAGCTAACAACACAGAATGAGAATTATTATGTACACTCACTTATTGCTTATTTCGACCGTCCAATTTTCAAGAGCATATTGTTCTTTTTTTCTATTATAATATATTTATTGTATCAGAACAAGTGTTTTTGTGATTTTTTATGAATTTGAGCAGACATGCTCGAATGTGCAATTCATCCCATCACCTATAGGACGCCACTGAAAAACTATTTTTATACACATTATATAGTAGATTAAAACAAATAAAAACACTTTATATTGTACTGCTTTATGCAAAATAAAGACTTTTTCAGTGGCGTCCCTATAGAGGTGAGGGAATTCTTGCTACGGTTGTTAAAGGAGTATCTGCATGAAAAATAAAAAATGGATCACGCTGGCAGCTGCCGTTGTGCTTGCTGTGACTTCACTTCCTGTGACAGCATTTGCAGAGAAAAAAGACAGCACAGATGATAAGATGCTTACAAAAATCACTTTAAATAGCGCGGAGAATCTATAAAAGAAGTGGCGGAAATACCAGCAATGATATTTCCGCCGTTTTTACAACTCTGAATATCCTATCCAGAGCTACTTTGTGTTCATAGTATATGTTTTACAATCAAGTTTTATGAAATGTAAAAAGGAACTCGTCCAGAGCCCCTTTCCTTTGAATAAGTAATAATATCTTTCTCACTCCGGAAAAAGACTTCTTTGTACTTATATAATACTGGTTCAATTACTCCTTGTCAATATCTATTTTTATCTTTGTAATGTGTTCTGTCAAAGAAAGTTACTGTTCACATGATAGTATATTTATTGTTTACAAGTTGGTAGGTTCCGGTTATTATAAATCTAAGATTATTTGAGGTGTTAAAAGAGATGCAGGAGCCGCGACGCCTGCCAAATAATTTCTTTCATCTATAAATGCTCTGTTCCGAATGGATAGAGCTTTTTATTTTGCAATAAACATAATCAGAATCAATACTTTGCTAATAGTTTTTCCAGGGTTTATAGCCTTTCATATAAGCAAAGTCTTCTTCATTTTAGAAGCCTGCAATCAGTTCTTTTTTCATTTCTTCAGCATATGGATTTTCTGCGTCTTGAAATTTTATATGTTTATATAATCTTGATTTCTGAAAATCACAGATTGTATCGACATTTTCCAGCTTTTCATATGCTTCTTCTGTTTTTTCCTGTTCCATGTATAATTGTCCAAGTTTTAGTTTTTCATGGGATCATAGTCGGAAAAATAATTCAGATATTTTTCTGCCATTTCATAATTCCCTTTTCGCAAGTAGAATCCGAACAGAGAATCTGCCGCATGGTGCTGGATTTTTCATCCTTGTCATTTAGTGCTATTTCGTACCAGAAATTAATCTGTTCGTCGTACTTATCGGGGTGCTCACACTGACCTATGATTCTTCGCGAGTCAAGCATCACCGCCACCTGCCAGATTAGCATGTTGCAGTTAGGGTAATCTTTTATGATATTTACTGCCCATTGATAGGTTTTTTCGTAACCTTCTACCGAAAACATTTTGTCCATTTCTTGAATAAGTTCTGTAATTTCAACGTCTGTCAGATTTTCATGAAAAGACAATAGGGTATCAAGGGAAATATGTAGCAGCCTTGCAATAGGTGCTAACAGTTCAATATCTGGATTGGAGTTCCCCGTTTCCCTTAATTAAAGATATTGTTGGGTAAAAAAAGAAAGGTCAGTCGATTTTGCCGATGAAGCGGTAGTAGATTTCTACTTCCTGCTCACGGCTTCCATCCTCGCCCTTGACAGCTTCGTGGACGGTTATTTTTTCAATTAGAGTGTTCAGAAGTTCGGCGGTCAGCTCCACAGGGTTGACATACTGTTTCATTAGGGCAATCCACTTTTCAGCATCCGCTGCGGTCTGTACGGCGGCTTCCATCATTTCGTGAAGCTGTCTTATTTTTGTTTCAAGCTCCTTTTGCTCGTTCTGGTACTTCTCGGACAGCATATTGAAGTTATACTCGGTTATGCGTCCGGCAGACCAGTCCTCATACATTTTAGCAAACAGCCCGTCAACCTCGGCTTTACGCTTCTCTGCCTTTTTCAGCTCCGCAGCCTGCTTTTTCTTCGCAGAGTTCCTTTCCCTGTCGCTGACATTGAGCAGCCGTTTCAGCAGCTTGTCCTCATCTTTCTGTGCCAGCATAGACCAGTATTGCAGTCTTGCAAGCACATAGGCATACAGTACATCATAGCGGATATAGTGCATGGAACACTGGCGTAATCCCTGTCCGTTCTTGCTGCAATGGTAGTACCCGTATGGGTTTTTGTTCTGCTTGTTTTCCCCATAGGCTAAAGACCATCCGCAGTCTGCACATTTTATCAATCCTGCGAAAATCTGTGTCGTACCGTTTCTGCGTTTCCTGCGTCTGCTTGCAATCAGCTCTTGAACTTTTTGGAACACTTCTTCGGAAATGATGGCTTCGTGGGTATTTTCCACACGATACCATTCTTCCTGCGGCTTCCGCACCTTTTTCTTGTTCTTGAATGAAATGTTGCTCTGCTTGTTGTGAACGCTGTGACCGATGTAGGTTTCCTCTTTCAAAATGCTCTTGACCTGTGCAATCGTCCACGCATAGGCTTTTTCTGCGGGCGCACCGGCGTAGATATTGGCGAAAGTCCCGTATCTTTCATAGTTCAGCCAGCCGGGGGTAGGTACTTTTTCCTCCACCAGAATCCGTGTAATGCTGGCGGCTCCACGCCCGTGTACAGCAAGGTCAAAAATCTTCTCTACAATCCAGCGTGTTTCCGGGTCGATCAGAAGATGACCTTTTTTGTCCGGGTCTTTTACATAGCCCAGCGGTGCATAGGCTCCATAGTGTGCGCCATTGGCAAATCTTGTGTGCATGGCAGCCTTGACCTTTTTGCTGGTCTGTCGGGCGTGCATTTCATTCAGGATGTTTAAGAACGGTGCAAGCTCGCTTTCTCCGTTGATGGTGTCCACATTGTCATTGATGGCAATGTAGCGTACTCCCTTGCTGGGGAAATAGATTTCCGTGTACTGACCGGTCAGGATATAGTTTCTTCCCAGACGGGATAAGTCCTTTGTGACAACGCAGTTGATTTTCCCGTCTTCGATGTCATCAATCATCCTTTGGAAACTTGGACGCTCGAAATTTGTCCCACTCCATCCGTCGTCAATGTACTCGTCTACAACGGTCAGCCCATGCTCTGCGGCATACTGTCTAAGCATCATGCGCTGGGTCTGGATACTGCCGCTTTCCCCCTGTAATTCATCGTCACGGCTCAATCTCAAATATAGTGCAGTGTTATAAATCGTTGTATTGTATGGTTGTTTCACGGTTAAAAATCCTCCTTCTAAAAGAAACAACCCACGCTTATACAATACTCGCTGGTACAAGTATATCATAAGCGTGGGCTGATTGACAGTCGTTATTCCGTATTTTTTCAGGAAGCGGCGGCAGCGTGCTGGATCACATCTTCCAGCAGGCTGTCAAGCGGCTTCCCATCCTGTGCGAAATGCTCCGATACCTTGATACGGACTTTCCCCATGACAAAATACTGGGTGCCGTCTTTTTCGGTAAGCAGGGTGCCGCTGTTTTTGTTATTGCTCTCGTTTTTGCTTTTTGCCATAGGCAGTTACCTCCATAAATGAAATATGCCCGACAAGGGAATGTCAGACAGGTGTACAGCCGCAGACTGTCTCCGTGTCAACCAAACCGTGTCAACCGGCAGAAAAGACTTTGAAAACAATCCATAGGCGCTCTATTATTACTTTTTACTTTTTCTTTGATTTCTTGGTTGACATGGTTGACAAAGGAGAGAAATGCCCCAAATATCAGGCTTTTCCCCGTCAACCGGCTGTCAACCAAAGCGTCAACCAAACTGTCAACCGGTGGCTTTTCAGAATGGAAGTTCCATTTGCCGGGCTTCTTCTTCCGTGATTTCCTGAAAACCGTCCCCCTCCGGCGGAGCTTGGTTGACACGCTCCCAGCCTTTTTGAGAACCGTATTTCTTATACCGCTTCGGGCTTTTGTAGGCTACCCAGCCCTGTATGATGCCGCCCGCAATGCCGGTATTCATAATCTCGCAGATTGCCCGTGTCTCCCAGTCTGCCGGGGAATTTAAGTTCCCCAGCGCTTCCTCATAAAGCTGCTTGGAACATACCCTGTCGCCGGTGTAGTCCTCCAAATAGGCGTAGATCATGCCGGCCTGTGTGTCTTCCTGCATAAAGTCCTGCTGGTGGGCGTTCAGGTATCGGTTCATTTCCATGCTGAATGACAGCTTATACTTCCCACTGCGATAAACCGTCATGGCTTCCGCCCACATCTGTTCGATATACGCCCTCGCCGCCGCTTCATCGTCCAGTATGTGAACCTCCGCCCGTTCCGGGTACACCGTCACGGGGAGAAAGCGCCGGTTGCCGGTGCGGTCACGGGGCAAAAAGTCCTGCCGGTTGGTCGTCCCTCCAAATACACATTGCCGCAGCCGGTCTGCCGGATGTGTCTCATACGGCACTTTGTAGGTTTCTTTCTGGCGGCTTAAGAATGACTTGATTTCCTCAATACTCTTGGCGTTGGCTGTGGCAATCATCTCCGACATCTCGATAATCCAATGCCCTTGCAGCTTGCGGTACACATTTTCATCGTCCAGCTTTTTCAAATCGTCTGAAAACCATTCGTCCCTGCCTGCCAGCAGCCGGAAAAAGGTAGATTTCCCGGCTCCCTGACCACCAACCAGACAGAGCATGACCTCAAACTTGCTCCCCGGTCTGAATACCCGCCGGATGGCTCCCATCAGGAACAGTTTCAAGGCTTCATAGGTGTATTCGTCCGTATCGGCTCCCAGAAAGTGATGCAGGGCGTAACGGATGCGCTCTGTGCCGTCCCATTGCAGGCTGTTCAGGTAATCCCTGACTGGATGGTAGCGGTTTTCATTGGCAACAATCTTGATGGCGCTCTGCACCTTTTTCTCGCTGGTAAGCCCGTAATTTTCTTCCAGATACAAAAGCAGGTAGTTCATGTCCATGTCGGTCAGCGTGGTACTGGTGCGCTCCCAGCCCAGCGGCTTCACAATGTCAATCTGCTCCGTCAAAAGGTTCAGGCGCAGCGCCCCGCGAAACAGAGGGTCACGCTGGAACACCGTCAGGCAGTTTCGGATGCTGTTCTTCACGCCGCCTTTCTGCGTCCCCTCTAATGTTTCCCGGATTTCTGCCGGTGTCTGCGCCGGTTCCATTGTGTCCATCGTCCTTTTGACCGCTTCCTGCGTTTCCGGCGGCAAGCTCTGAAATTCGCTGTTCAAGCCGCAACACCTCCTTTCCCTGTGCGGCGATCAATGCCGCTTTTTCTTCTATTTCTCCGTATAACAAAATATCCAAAAGGTATTCTGTGTAGCTTATCCTCTGCAACGCTTCCACAAAAAGAGGATGCCAGATGGCATCCTGCGGCTGTGGGGCGTGTGCTGTTTTCCAATGCTCCAGCAGGCGCAGATAATCGCATAGCACCCGGAAACAATACCGTTCCGTTTCCTGAAATCTCTGCTCCGCTGATTTTTGTCGGGGCTGTGACCTGTTGTGACGCTTCCTATCTGGCGGCGCATTGCCGGATTTCTCATAGGAAACGCCGAAGTCCTCCGCAAGCCTGACCGCAGCTTCCCGTTTCCCCAATCCATGCAGCAAAGCGGCAAAGTCGATCACATCCCCGGAAGCCCCGCAGCCGAAGCAGTAAAAGCGGCTGTCCACTTTCATGCTGGGCGTGCGGTCATTGTGGAATGGACAGCAGACCATGCCGTTTCTCCCCACCCGGATTCCATAGAATGAAGCAGCCTGCCGAGTGGTAACAGACTGTTTCACCGCTTCAAATACATTCAAATGCTCCCTCCATAAAAATACTGGTAGCGGTAAAGCTGCCGATTATATCATAGCTCCATCTCATGTTTCTTTCTCTGTACTGCCTGTGGCTGCTCCCTCCGGCGCAGTGCGGTATCTACGGCGTTCTGCACCTGCCGTAGCCGTATGACTTCCTCCCGGAGTGGCTTGTGCTGCGGAGACAGTTCGGCATACTCTGTTTTTAACTGTGCGTATTCCTGTTTCCATGCTTTCAGGGCAATGGGTTTTCCGTCCAGTTTTTCTTTCAAAATACGGCGGGCGGCATAAAACAGCCGTAACTCCGCATCGTGGGATGTTTCAAATTTCTCCCTCTGTTTCTTAAACTTGATATTGTTCAATTCCGTATGAACAGGTTTTAGCCGCTGGTAATTCTCGCCCTCCCGTATCAATTCCTGCAATTCCTTTATCCGGGCAGATTTCTTTTTCATGGAGTCGCTTAACGCTTCAAATTCTTCGTTGACAGAGGAAAGACGCTCCTGCAAATCCTCTAATGTGAGCAGCTTGTTTTCCGTCAGATAATTGACGGCTTCGGCAAACTGCTTTAAGTTTCCGGTTCTGGCTTTATTGCTCCATGCCCCTGCGTTGCGCTGGTTGTAATAAGCGATCAACAGGTCGGCAAGGCTCGGTGTCTGCGGTTTGGAAAGTTCTTCTTTTACCTCTGCCATCCAGACAAACAGGGCTTTGATCTTCTTCCTCACATCCTGCATGAGCCGGTTGGTGGCTTTAATCCAGCGGTTCAGTTCCCCTTTCTCGGTGCGGATGCCCTTTGCTTCCATCTGCCGGACATTAGCTCCCTCGTGGACAGTAGGTATCAGGTCAAGCCCCTGCCGCACATAGGAACGGTGGTCGATACGCACATCCAGCCCTTTTTCCTCAAATTTTGTATTAACGGCAGCCGCCCACTGCTCCCGCCAGTGTTCCAGCGTTTCCGGCTCATGCCAGTCTGTTGTATGGACAGCGTTAAACATATAATCGCCGTTTTTATCCCGGATTCGGTTTCCATCTTCATCAAGAAGATATTCCCGACGCTGTTTTTGTCCCCATGTGCCATCCGGGTTCAAAGGGCGCATGGTTGTCATCACATGAAAATGCGGGTTAGGGATGCCGCCGTCCTCTTTCTCCGGGCTGTGAAAAGCAAGGTCGGCAATCATGCCTTTTGTCACAAACTGCTCCTGTACGAACTTCCTCGCCAGCTCCATGTTTTCTTCCAGCGTCAATTCATTCTGCATGGCAATATCAAAGGAATAGGCAAGCTGTGCTTTTGGATGTTTCTCGCAGTTCTCCACAGCATTCCAGAGGGTCGCCCGGTCAAGATATATTTCCGGCGCATGGGGCGGCAGCATGATTTCCGAAGCGATCACGCCGCCCTTTTTGGTGTAGTCGCTGACTTCTCCATAGTAGCTGCTGTAAAGACGCTCCCCGGCTCGATAGGCTGCGCTGGCAATGGCGCTCTGACCGGCGCTGCGCTTGATCTGTGCGATTGAAAAATGATAAAGTGCTATCCTTAGTCACCGCCTTTCTCCTGCCCGGAAATACGGGCGTGGTTCTCTGTGGCAGACCGGATGAAATGCTCCGCCTGCGGCAGATTCAAAATGCTTTCCATGAGGGAATAAAATTCCGCTTCGGATAGCTCCTTTGTCTGTGGTGCAATGCTCTCAATAGCTGCCCCACGGGTAATCAGCCGGTGCGTCCTCTGTTTCCGGGAACCGCTTTCCAGATACGCCTGCCGGTTTTTCAAACGCTGCATTTTCCGTTTTTCCTGTTCCAGCAGGACAGTGGTTTTTTCATATTCCTGCTTCAACTGTTCCAAAGATTTTTCCATGTTCTCACATCCTTTGCTGATAAGATAAAGAAAGACCATCCGCAGACAGTCCGTGTGTCAGTGCTTCTATAAAACCCGATGAAAAGGGAAAACCGCAGAGCGGATTTCTCTTTGCGGCGAGTACACAGGGGATAGCCGCTTTAGCGGCGCAAGGGGGTGTAGCCACCTTGTCGGAGCGAAGCGAACGCAGACCTCGGATTGCTGATTTTATCAGCGGCAGAGGTAAGCTCCGCAGGACGCACGATACATGGTCTTTAGACTATGTATAGAAGTGCGCCCTTAGTTCCTAAGGGATTTTGCCGTTTCCGGCAGTCTTGTCCTTTTTCTTGGAACGCTTGGAAAGATACTTCGGGCAGTCAACCACAACCGCCCGGAAGCTCTGTTTACATTCGTGCTGGCATTTCCGGCACAGTTCGTTGTAAGTGATACGGCTGCGGTCATTTAAGAAGAAAGACCATTCCAACCGCCGCTTGTTACTCATTCTTGCCATAACCGGCTCCTTTCTCCGTTTCTATCTGATGTACGCAGATAGGCTGTTTTGATGTAGCGTCTCGGTATCATTTTTAAGTTTTTTTCCCTCTGTATGCCCCTTTGGAAAGTGCGGCAGTATTGCAAGTCAGGGAATGATACCTCACGCTTATTTGTCGCTTCCCGGTACGGTTTCGGAGCCTTTTGCCATCCATTCAAAGAAAGCAATTTTGCTGACCTTGATAAGTCTGCCCCTGCGGAACGCTGGAAAGCCGGGTGTGTGTACCAGCTCATAGGCGCTCGCTCTTGAAATTCCCATAATCCACTGAATGTCCGCCACATCCAGAACCAGCGGTAAATCCTCGTAGCTGTTCAATCTCTTTTTATCGTTCATTCTGTTCCTCCCATAAATCAAATAGGTTAAAATGCTTCCTGTTGCCGTTCTCCCCAAAAGCCGTTTTCCTGCCCCATTCCTGCGGTGTTTCCCTGCATTGGTGCGCCGAATGCGTCACTTCTCCTGCCGGTCATATCCCTTTTGGACGGTCATTCACTTGTCAAGGTACTGTGCGGTACGAAATTACCAACCGCAATCATCATAGCGTACTATCCTTGACAAAACAATGATTCTGCGATACCATGAGTGTAACGGATATAACTGAATTATATAATTACCATAAACAAAGGCAGGGGATAGGGATGGAGAATCAGTTTATACGGCATGAGCCATGTTTTGAGAGGATTTTGTTTGTCCTGACGCTGGACAGGAAGAAAATGAAAGAGCGGATTTTGATTGGGGAAGAACAGCAGATCCGCTTCCGTCTGAACGGGAGCCAAAACGCAGAGGTGCTTTGTGATATGACACGCCCACTGGGAACTTTTTTGATAAACTTTGAGCGTGACACGGACAGAGACTGGAACTTATACGGGCTTTCTCCGCTGCGGCAAGCTCTCCACTCCAACCGATGGAAACAGCCGGAGCTGGAGCAGGCGGCAAGCGAATTTCTTTGGGAGAAATATCTTAGCAACGACCCTCTGAAAATGTATGTGGCGTTCCGTATCTGGAACAGCTATCTGCTTGCCAGAGAACCCCGTGACCGTAACGCTGCCTGTGACCGCTTCATGGATAAAATGAGCAGACTGACCGGGGTATTCCAAAACGAAACCATGAGCTTTGACAGGGAGACAGGAAAACCGAAACAATTTCAAGCTGGCAGCCTTTATTTCAAAGGCGCACCGTCAGAAGATACCCGGCTTGACCTCTGGTTCCCGGACAACCGGCGCACAGAAGAATGTGTGTCTGCCTATGCGTCCCTCTACCCGTTGATTACCTATTATCTGAACAGGCTGAATGACTGGGGGCTTTGCTTCCGGCGGTGCAAGGTCTGTGGAAAATATTTTCTGGCAAAGAGCCAGCGGTATGAGCTGTGCAGCGACAAGTGCCGAAAAGCACAGGCGCTTCAAAACAAGCGGGAATTTGACGAGAGGTCAAGAGAAAATAACTATGACCTGCTTTATAAAAATGAATGCCAGAACTGGCGCAACAAAATAAACCGGGTAAAAAATACCGCAGGCTTTCCGGCTGACCGTCTGGAAAAAATACAGGCTTCCTTTTCCGACTTTAAGAAAGAAGCCTTACAGAGAAAAAAGGCTGTAAAAACAGGAACGGCCAGCCCGAAAGAATTTACGGACTGGCTGTATCAGCAGAGTAATGTAATTGTTGAGCTGACCGAGATATGAAAAACTTTCTATCGTCAATTTCGCATTATTGCAATAACAGATTGCTTCTTCCATGAATGGTAATATTATCATCAAACTTTTGGAAGAACTATAAATGTCCGAGGTGCCTTTGATTTCGACAAAAAAACAGGCTGAATTGTTACAAAGCTCGGACATTTCAAAAATTTTTTGAGAAATGGCGAAAAAAGCGGGGCAGCACACGCCGCCCCGCCAATCCCATACGGTTATTCCATCGCCCGCATTTGTTCGATCAGGGATTGCTTTTTCTGTCTGCGGATTGTCCATACAGACAAGATCAGTTCCATTCCGAACAATACCAGAATGAACAGTCCCATTTCCAAAACCGGGAATTTGTAAGGCACTACATTTCCGGCAAAAGCTCCTATACTCATTTTTCTGCAAGCAAAGATGGAAGCCGGAAGCCCAACGATCAGCGTCGCCAATGTTGCAAAGAGCGCATAGCACAGCCCCTCACAGATGTTCATTTCACATAGCTGTTTTTGTGTTAGGCCGATAGAACGCAGAATACTGTTTTCCTGCTTTCGGGCTATCTGGTTAGAGAGTGTCGTATTGATAAGGTTGATAACGCCAAAGAGAAATACCAACCATGAAAGTATCTCCATACTGCCAAACGCAAAAGAATTTGTCATTTCTTCATATTCAATCACTGTATTGATTTCATCTAAGGCAATATTACTATGGCTGGCAACAATATTTTTCAATTCAGCTCCCACATAGTCCGTTTTTTTCGGATCGTTTACAATGCTCCATGAATAGTCGAAAGAAGCGATTTCCGGGTGCAGTTCATGGAACAATGCTTCTGGTGCGAAAAAGAGTACTCCATCGAGGGCCAGTTTTCCATGCCCGGAAGGCGTCTTGTTGGAATCAAACAATCCTGATACAGTGACGGAAACAGGCGGTTGCCCCTCTCCAAAATAAAAGTCAACTGTTGAACCAACACCCATATCCTCATTCTGCTTTAGCACATTATAGTCAATTACAATACTACGGGAATCTTTTGGCATCGTTCCTGCTGTCAGAGCCGCTTCAACTGTTGCATAATTCTGGTCGGTCAGCATATCACACATACCACCGCTTTGGTAAATGTCCGTCTTAAGGGTTGCATAGAGAGATTGTCTGCTTGAAATTATATCTGTAACACCATCAATAGATAAGATTTCCTGTTTTAATTCTTCATTCAACGGATTTCCCGCTGCCATAACCTTTTCTTCTGTCATTTCAGAATCCAAATAAATTTTATAGTCGCCGTCCGGGAAAAACCGTCTTGCAAGCGCCTCTGGAGAACGCAGCAAAACAATGGAGGATACCACAAGCAGAATAATTCCGCCCAAACTCAATGAGGCTACAATAGCAACGGTCTTTTTTCGGTCACGCTTAAAATTCGCAATTCCCATTGAAACAGGATTGAGCTTGATATTCTTTTTTCGGCTTCGGATGTCCTTTTGTGCCGGGGTAAAACGGACGGCTTCAATCGGGGAAATCCCTGCCGCAATTTTTATCGGCTTACGGATGGAAACAGATACCATGATCCAACTGCTTATGAGTGTCAAAATAATCGTTGCCACATAGGAAACAGCATTAAATCCCTTGGGAAACAAAAGAAAACCGCCGCATACACCCAGCACTGTACCAATCAAAATCCCGATACTGCCGAGTTTACGCCCCTCCCGCTTTACAATCCGCTTGATTTGCTTTGGCGTTGCACCAATCGTCCGTAGCTGCCCGTAGCTCTTGATTTTGTCATTGATGGAGATACGGAAGATACTCTGGATCACAATATAGCCGCCGATCAGAACAATGGCAATCACGCCAGCCATCAGTGCAAAATCAAAGGATTTAGAAGCATAGGCAAAATACTTGCTGTTCATTTTGGGCATAGGAAGCTGATATTCCTCCGCAATCTCCCTGCAATAAGAGGTCATCAGTTCTTCGCCCAACTGGTCGCTGTTTTTGAAATGGACATAGGCGCGATAGCCAGTCGGGTCAAACCCTTTCCATCCTGTCAGGGCAGCGTTGGAAAGAATGATAGCGCAGGTATTCGCTTCTTTTTCATTTACGCTGTCCATAATGCCGGTAACGACATAATCACCATGAAAACTCTCTGTATCTAAGGTCACAGTGTCCCCGATCTTGGCATTGTTTCCATAGGTGGAAAGAAAGTATTCGCTTACAACAACTTCATTTGCTTTTTCAGGAACCCGGCCCTCTAACAACTCCATCTGCGCCTTGGTAATCTCCATCATTTGCGCGTCGCAATACACATAAGACGCATGATAGCCCTGTTCTGAAAGCTCCTCACCCAGCATATAGTAGCCGCCTACGCGCTCAAACTCCGGCAGTCCTTTCAGGGTTTCAATGTCGTTTTCCTCTACGCCCAGCCAGACCGCCTCATAAGTATCGACAACCTGATTGCGCTGCATTTGTGTCAGGGAGGTAGACACAATTCCCGTAAAGCAGATCAGAAATGCCGCCAGCGCAACGGCAATCACCACCATCAGATTCCGGCGCTTCTCGCTTTGCAAACTTTTCTTTGCCAGCTTCTTTGTAATGGCGCTGGTATCATTCTCAAAAGGCCATGTCATAGCCTGCCACCTCCTTACTCCACAATCTTGCCGTCCTCAATGCGGACAATCCGATCTGCAAGGCGGGCAATGTCGTCATTGTGCGTAATCATCACAACAGTTTGCCGGAACTCTGCACTGGTGCGCTTGATAAGCCCCAGCACCTCGGCGCTGGTCTTGCTGTCAAGGTTGCCGGTCGGCTCGTCGGCCAGCACAATAGCCGGTTTGGTAATCAAGGCGCGGGCGATAGCCACACGCTGCTGCTGTCCGCCGGAAAGATTGTTCGGCATATTTTTCAGTTTATCTTCCAGCCCCAGCAGATGAACGATCTCGTCCAAAAACTTCTGATCCACCGTGTCCCCGTCCAGCTCCACCGGCAGGACGATGTTCTCATACACATTCAGGATCGGAACAAGGTTATAGTTCTGGAAGATAAAGCCGATGTTGCGGCGGCGAAAGATGGTAAGCTGCTCGTCGTTCTTCTTTGCCAGTTCTTCGCCTCGGACAATCACTGTTCCGCTGGTGGGAGTGTCCAGCCCGCCCATCATGTGAAGCAGGGTGGACTTGCCGCTGCCGGAGGTTCCCACAACGGCCACAAACTCACCGTCATTTACGGAGAAGTTCACGCCGTCAAGGGCGCGGGTGATATTCGGCTTTGTGCCGTAATACTTTTTCAGATCAATCGTCTGCAAAACGCTCATACTCAAAACTCCTTTCAAGGCTTTCTGCCTGTTGATAAGGTCATTGTAAAACCCAAATGTCCGCGAAATGTTACAGCGGCCAAAAAATTTCATTGAAAATCGGGGTGAAATGTTACAGCGCTCGGACATTTCAAAAAAATTTACGGCGGGCAGCCGGAAATGGCCGTCCGCCGTAGCTCATGATCTGTTCTAAAACCAATTCGCCTTTTGATTTCTAAATTGAGGAGTATCGCTTTCTTGATAAGGATTGTAGGTATTACGGTTACACCCAAACTCTTTTAATGATTTTATTTTATTGTCCTCTGTCCATTCAATCAAAGAAATACCGTCAAATTCCTCTATATCCCCATTGTTCATTCCATTTTTGAAATACCACTCTACAATCGTTTGATTTTCTTTATGGAAAAATTGCTTGATTTCCCAAACTACCACCTTTCCACGGGTATTCCACTCCTGAAACCAATGTTTTACTGTTTTACGATTGCTATACTGGGGACACCAACTTTCTGTATAGAGTACATCTTCCGCAAAAATATCATCAATGCCCATATCTTTCTGATAAAGCCACATATCAAACCACAGTCGGATTATTTTTTCTCGTTCATTCATAATAGAAACACCTCGCTTGTTTACTTTCATTTTGTAGGCAGCATAATGGAAAATTCCGAACCCTTGCCCGGCTCCGAAACCACTTTGACATAGCCGCCCTGCCGCATTACAATCTCGCGGGCCAGATACAGGCCAATGCCCACGCCCTGCTGTTCGTGTACTTCTTCCTCACGATAGAAGCGCCGGAAGATGGCAGCCTGATTGCTTTCGGAAATGCCCTTGCCGGTGTCGGTCACTTTGATCTCCACATACATTTCCCACAGCACCACCGACACAGCGATTTTCCCGCCTGCCGGGGTGTACTTCACCGCATTGTCCAGCAGGTTAAAGAGGGCTTCCGATGTCCACTTGCTGTCATGGGAAACGGTCAAATCCTCCGGGCAGTCCACGGACACGGCGATTTCCTTTTTCTCCGCCGCATACACGATCCCACTCATGGCCTGCGCCAGCAGTATCAAAAAGACGGCCCAGCTTCTTATCCAACTGGATCACGCCTGTTTCCAGTCGGGAGGTTTTCACAAGGGCCTGAAAGAGAAAGTCCAGCTTATCCGTCTGGCTGCGGATTCCCCGGATAAAGTCGGTGCGCTCCGCCTCGGTCATGGGCTTTTCCAGCAGGGTGTCCGTCGCCATTTTCAGATTGCTTACCGGCGTTTTCACCTGATGGGAAATATCCGATACAAGGGTCTGTAACTCCTGCCGTTCCTCGTCCACCCGGCGGCGGTTCTCCTGCATGATCTGGTAAAGCCTTGCCAGCCGGTGTCCGATTCTGGCAAGCTGGGTTTCGCTGTCCTCTGGCCGCTGGGGCGCTTCATTCCCGGCGATCATGTGGTCTAAGGTCTGGCACAGGTCAGCGGTAAACTGCGACAGCCGCTTTCCAAACGCCTGCGTCAGTACAAAAATCCCCACAAGGGCGCACAGCAGCAGCGTCCCGCCTGTCAGCAGCACCGCAATCTGTTTTGTCACAAGAAACAGGGCTATGGTGATCCCGGACATGGAGAGGACAAGCTCCATTGCCACCCGGCCAAACAGCCGCTTTACCGAGAGGTTTTGAAACTTCATTTTGCCTCGCCTCCCGTCCATTGATAACCCATGCCGTAAACAGTCTTGATGTAGGGTGCGCCGCCGTCAGATTCAATCTTGCTGCGAATCCGGCTGATGGAGGTTGTCAGGGTGTGTTCGTCTACAAACCTCTCGTCTATATCCCACAGCTTTTCCAAAAGCTGCCCACGGGTCAGCACTTGCCGGGGATTTTTGCGGAACAGGTTCAGCATTTTATACTCCATCGGGGATAGGGTCAGGGGCTTGCCGTTTAGGGAAGCCGTCTGCTCCGAGAAGTCCAGAAACAGCCGCCCGTCGTCGTAAATGTCCTTGGCCGGTTTGTGGTGTTCCAGCATAGCGAACATGGCTTTGATTTTTCGCTGCAAGGCCCCGATCACAAAGGGCTTTGTGATGTAGTCCACCGCGCCCACCTCATAGCCCCGTATCTGGTCGCTCTCCTGATCGTTGGCGGTCAGGAATATTACGATGGTGTCCGGGTGCTGGGGCTTTATCAGCTTGCACAGCTCAAAACCGTTCCCATCTGGCAGGTTAATGTCCAACAGCACTAAATCAAATTCCCGCTGGCGGATGGCTTCGGCTGCGGTTCTGGCATTTAGAGTAGAAGTCACGCCGTAGCCGTCTGCGGTCAGGTTATAGGCTAACATCTTATTCAAAAAACTGTCGTCCTCGACAATTAAAATCTGCTTCATATCCTCACTTCCTTTGCTTTTTGCAGATAGTATAACAGGCAAATGTCCGAGAATTGTTACAAGGACAAATATATTTATCATATTACAGCTTTTTTATGTGTACTGCAATTTTATAAAAGAAAGGACAGCAGTATCATCAAATTGCTGTCCTTGCGGTTTATTATAGCTGGTAGTGTATAAGCGTGGGTTCATCATATTTGGTGTGGTATCTTTAACTATGGGAAACTCCGTTCTCCCATTTATTCACCGCTGGGGTAGTTACTCCTAAGCGGTTTGCCATTTCCTCCCGGGTGAAACCAGACACTTTTCTATATTTTTTTATCACACTTCCAATATTCATCCTAATTCTCTCCTGATTGAAATTTCAAAAGCTTTTGTGATTAAATCATAGCATGATTGGAAATTGGACACAATTGAATTGTTATTAAATAAAATTCATATTTTTTAACTAATGGGAAAGTTGATCGTGATTAGCAGTTGATTTTGGGGGCATATCCTAACAAAAGGAATCATGGAGGCTGTGTTTTGCGATACTTTGTATGTCCCCCCTGGTCACCAATTAATTAATTATGCATACTCTAACAGAAGAAGTCGGTAAAGGAGTGTCTGCATGAAAAATAAAAAATGGATTTCACTGGCGACAGCAGTCGTTCTGGCGGTGACTGCACTGCCGCTGGGAGTGTTTGCTGCAAAGAAAGATGAGGCGAAGCTTGCAAAAGTTACCTTAAATGAAGTAGCCCATTCCATCTTTTATGCACCGCAGTATGTGGCAATCGAAGAGGGATATTTTAAAGATGAGGGGCTTGATATGACGCTTATAACTGGCTTTGGAGCAGATAAAACTATGACTGCCGTCATATCCGGCGAGGCGGATATCGGATTTATGGGAGCAGAAGCATCTATCTATGCCTATCAGGAAGGAGCTACTGATCCTGTTGTAAACTTTGCACAGCTTACCCAACGGGCCGGAAATTTCCTTGTGGCAAGAGAAGAAATGCCGGATTTTAAATGGGAAGATCTGAAGGGCAGGAAAGTTCTTGGCGGCCGAAAAGGTGGCATGCCGGAAATGGTATTTGAATATATTCTGAAGCAGAATGGCCTTGACCCTCAGAAAGACCTTTCTATTGATCAGAGCATCGACTTCGGTGCTACTGCTGCTGCTTTTACAGGGGATAATTCGGCGGATTTTACAGTGGAGTTTGAACCGTCCGCCACTGCACTTGAAAAGCAGGGAGCCGGTTATGTTGTTGCCTCCCTTGGTGTGGATTCCGGTTATGTACCGTATACTTCCTACAGTGCGAAAACCAGTTATATGGAAAAGAATCCGGATATCATGCAGAAATTTACCAATGCCCTGCAAAAAGGCATGGATTACGTCCAGAAGCATACTCCGGAGGAAATCGCCAGAGTGATCGAGCCACAGTTCCCGGAGACGGATCTGGATACCATCACGGCCATCGTAAAGCGTTATTATGATCAGGATACCTGGAAAAAGAATCTGGTCTTCGGGCAGGAGGGATTTGAGCTGCTTCAGGACATTCTGGAGGACGCAGGAGAACTGAAGGAACGCACTCCATATGAAGAACTGGTCAATACAGAATTTGCACAAAATGCTTCCTGATATCTGACACAAATCCAGAAAAACGCAGACAGAATTTCGTCATTTTGTCCTGCGTTTTTCTCATGTCTTTTGACAGTTTGACGGAATCCCCGGATACTGATTCCGGCTTTTCGTCAGAATGTCAAAAAACCCAAAAAATCTTTGTACGATTCTTCCCTAGCCATCCCCCCTCCTTTTCGCTATACTATCTACAGATGAAAAAAACGAGTAATCAATCAGCAAAAACAATATGAATCTATTTTGGAGGAATAATCATGGCAAGCTTATCATTACAGCACATTAACAAAACTTACCCAAATGGTTTCCAGGCAGTTAAAGATTTCAATCTGGAAATCGAAGATAAAGAATTCATCATTTTCGTAGGACCTTCAGGATGTGGTAAATCTACTACACTTCGTATGGTTGCCGGTCTGGAAGAAATTTCCGGCGGTACATTAAAGATTGGTGACAAAGTTATGAACGATGTAGAGCCTAAAGACCGTGATATCGCAATGGTATTCCAGAACTACGCTCTGTATCCTCATATGACAGTATATGATAACATGGCATTCGGACTTAAACTTCGTAAAGTTCCGAAAGATCAGATTGATAAAGCAGTTCGTGAAGCTGCAAGAATTCTTGACCTTGAGAAACTTCTTGATCGTAAACCGAAGGCTCTTTCCGGTGGTCAGAGACAGCGTGTTGCTATGGGACGTGCTATCGTACGTAATCCTAAGGTATTCCTTATGGATGAGCCTCTTTCCAACCTGGATGCTAAACTTCGTGTACAGATGCGTATCGAGATTTCCAAAATCCACCAGAGACTGGGCGCTACAATCATCTATGTAACACATGATCAGACAGAGGCTATGACTCTTGGTACCAGAATCGTTGTTATGAAAGATGGTGTTGTTCAGCAGGTAGATACACCGCAGAACCTGTATCAGAAACCAGGCAACTTATTCGTTGCAGGATTCATGGGATCTCCGCAGATGAACTTCCTGGACGCTGTTATCACAGAAAAAGGCGGCAGCCTTGTCGCTAAAGTCGGCGAGCATGAACTGGCTGTCCCGGCTGCTAAAGCAAAAGCTCTTAAAGATGGCGGTTATGTAGGAAAAACTGTTGTTCTTGGTATCCGTCCGGAAGATATCCATGATTCACAGATGTTCATCGAAGCTTCTCCAAGCGCACCGATGACATCCGTAGTTAAAGTTTACGAGCTTCTCGGAGCTGAAGTATTCTTATACTTCGATGTAAACGGAACTCAGGTTACAGCACGAGTTGATCCTCGTACAACAGCTAAGACTGGCGATCCGATCAAATTCGCATTCGATATGGAAAAATCTCATTTCTTTGATAAAGAAACAGAACTTACAATCTGCAACTAATTTCAGGAATCTTTTAATAAACCCGGGGAGTTTTCCCCGGGTTTTTATGTTATAATATAGAATTGTCTGCCTGATTACCTCAATCAGACAATTTACAAGGATTGCTATAAGCTGACTTATACCCCAAAAGAAAGGACTGACCTAATGAAAATACAACAGATTTTACAGAAATGCCTGACAGACTGGAAGAATATCAGCCAGCTTGATTTCTGTCTGCTGGATTCTGATAACCATATCTTTCTCTCTACCTGTGACAAAAAACTTCCTGCAGAATCAAAGCTGGAAGAATTTCGCCAAAGCAGTGCCCTGTGTGTTTCCAATACAAGCTACTGCCTGTATAAGATCATGGAGAATCATTCTGTCTCCTACATTCTGATCGTATGGGGAAAAGCAGAGAATACTGCTACTATCGGAGAGCTGGCCGTATGCCAGGTACAGAGTCTCCTGGCTGCCTATGCAGAAAAAAGCGACAAGAATACCTTTATGCAGAATCTTCTCCTTGGTAGTTATTCTGATGTAGATGCCTTTAACCGCGCCAAGAAACTGCACATTGCAACTTCTGTTCAGCGTGCCGTATTTCTTGTAGAAACCAAACAGACCAAAGATGAAAACGCCCTCGCTACGATCCGGAATATTTTCTCTGCCCGTACCAGAGATTTCATCACTGCTATTGATGATACAGGGATTATCATCATCAGAGAATTACAGTCCACAGAAACTTATGAAGATCTGGAATCAATTGCATATATGCTTGTAGATATGTTAAACACAGAAGCAATGACTTTTGCATGGGTTGCCTACAGTAATCTGGCAGAGGATATTTCCCGGCTTCCCGATGCATACAAAGAAGCACATACAGCCCTTGAAGTAGGCAAGATTTTCTACGCAGATAAGAATGTATTCGGATATAACCAGCTTGGAATCGGCAGACTGATCTACCAGCTTCCTGTTTCCATATGCGAAATGTTTATCGACGAGATATTCAAAGAGGAAACTCTGGATTCTATTGACGAAGAAACCCTGATCACTATCCGTACCTTCTTTGAAAATAACCTGAATCTCTCTGAGACTTCCAGACAGCTTTATGTACACAGAAATACTCTGGTGTACCGCTTTGAGAAGCTTCAGAGAAAATTCGGACTGGATATCCGCGCGTTTGAGGATGCACTGACATTTAAACTGGCGATGATGGTTGTGGATTATATTAAATATTCCAAGAATCATCTGTCATAATCCTAAAAGCAAGTAACTTTTCGAAGCAGACAAATATTTACGAGGATTGCTATCGTTACTTGCTTTTGTATAATAAGCAGAATAATTTTCTCTATAACTCTCTATAATATAATAAAGGAATTCCCATTACAGGAATTCCTTTATCCTTCTGCAATTTCTGATATTTTATACCAGATCGTATTTTGTAATGTCCATTTTTACCTTTCCATTCGCCTGGAAGGAAATTCCATCTGCTTCCTGTTCTGTAAAGATTACCATGGACATTACCTGTTCACCGTCATTCACAAATACTTCCACACTATATCTGTCCAGAATCATACGAAGTTTTAATTCATCTGTCTTTCTATTTACCAGACAGCTTTTCTCGTGAACTACTGCTCTTCTGCTTCCGGAAAGTTTTCTATCCAGCTTTAACACCGAATCTTCAGGACAAAAACTTAATTCTGTATGGAATTTTTCATTCTGCGCAAAACATACTGTAAATTTTCCATAACCTGTTTCTTTGTCTTCCGGGCTGATGGCAAGCTCCATATCTATAGTACGTCCCTGTACCCCTTTAAGCATAACCGGCTTGTCTTTGACTACAACGTTCCTATATTCCGTTTTACTCTTTCTGATTGCATCCAGTTCCCGTACCGGTTTCTGATACAGTCTTCCATTCTTCACAGATAATTCTCTGGGAAGACTCATCTGCGCAAACCATTTTGACTCTTCGCATCGATGAGAAAGAGTATCCCAGTTCTGCATCCATCCAATCATGATACGACGTCCGTCCGGTGCTTCTACAGTCTGCATTGCATAGAAATCAATGCCATAGTCAACAGACTGATGGTTCTCTTCTTTTAATGTATGCGTATCAGGATCCATTTCACCGATAATACAAAGGGTTCCATTTCCACTGTAATATTCCATTCCTTCAGCCAGCATATCCTGCGGACTGGTCAGAAGAACATATTTGCCGTCCAGTTTAAAGAAATCAGGACATTCCCACATTTTCCCATATCGATTTTTATTCTCTGCAAGTATACTTACAAACTTCCACTGAAATCCATCTTCACTGCTGTAAAGGAGAATCTGTCCACTTCCATCTGAAGGACGGTTGCCGACCACACAGTAAAAAAGCCCATCCTTTCCCTTCCATATCTTTGGATCACGGAAATCCACCTTACTTCCGCCTTCCGGCACATCCTGTCCGGTAAGTACAGGATTCTTTTCATATTTCTTATAGTCTGTTCCATCTCCCACAGCAACTGACTGTGTCTGTATATCTCTTACAGTGCCATCTTCCAGAGTTTCATGATCTACAGATGTATAGATCAGAAGCTGCTGTCCGTCAGGCAGTTCTGCTGCACTGCCCGAAAAGCATCCAATCTTATCGTATTCTTCGTCCGGAGCCAGAGCTGCCGGAAGATATTCCCAATGCAGCAGATCTTTACTGACCACATGTCCCCAGTGCATACTGTCCCACTGTGTTTTATATGGATTATACTGGTAAAATAAATGATACTGTCCTTTATACCAGGAAAAACCGTTTGGATCGATTCATCCATCCTACATATGGGCTTATATGAAAAGCCGGTCTTTTCTCTGAGGGTATTTTCCGACCATTCACTGCTTCGTATTCTCTTGCCTTATCTAAAATACTCTTCATAAATTCTAACCTCTCGCTGTCTCTCCCGGACATTATCTGACCGGGAGAAATCATTCACATTTTCATTATTTTTCCCACAGGCAAATTGCCTGACAGTGCCATCAAAGGAACAGGTTTCTATTTCTGTTCAGCATAATATGCATCCAGATACTTCTGATAAATCTTCAGATAATCTTCCAGTCCATAGGAATCCAGACTCTTGAGATATTCATCCCAGTCAGCATCTGTAAATCCGTTCATGATCCAGTCAGATTTCTTTGCATTGATCGTTTTCTGAATATCAGCCTGAAGGTTGGACAATTCTTCTGTATCTTCTCTGTTCATAAATACGTTCGGATATACATATTCTGTGTGCATGTCCGGAGTAAAGTAGTCTTCAATCCAGTCAAGACGATACTGTGCATCATCCGGGCAGGTTACATATTTATCATAATATTCATCCAGAACTGCCAGCGGTCCTCCTACAGACTCTGCCTCTCTTACTTCTACAGGGGAAGCATCTCCAAGAGGTGCATGTTTCAGCATATCTCCGCCTTCTGCGTTCTTACTCATTTCGAAGATATCAAAGTCATCATCTTCGCCGTAAGTTCCCCAGTTGTTCTGCGGGGACTGTATCGGATCATACATCTGGTCTAACCATGCACATACAAGTGCCGGATTCTTGGCAACTGCTGTTACAACACAACGTCCACGGTCAAATCCACTTGTAAAGGAACCATTCTGCGGTGTCAGGTTTCTGGTATCTGCTGTAAGAACAGGAAGCGGAACCCAGTCTTCCAGATTGTCAATGTTTGCTACATCCCAGCTAAAGCATACGCCGTATCTTCCGGACTTTCCTTTGGATACATAAGTGGACCATTCCTGTGTAAATGCTTCCGGATCGATCAGACCTTCGTCATTGAGTTTGTTCAGCCATTCGATACCTTTTTTGTATCCTTCCTGTGTGGCAGAGCAGATTACTTTCTTATCGTCTGTAACTGCGATGTGTCTGGTTTTATCTGCATCTCCGTATCCTTCTCCAAATCCGTTGATCAGGATAGATGGGTCCTGGTCTCCATCATTTACAATACAGGACATTGGGATAATACTTCCATCAATACCAAATTCTTCCTGAAGTTCGGAGGCATGGTCACGGAATGCGATCAGAACCTGTTCAAATTCATCTACAGTTTCAGGAACTTCAAGATTCAGGAAATCCAGCCATTTCTTATTGATAAAGCTCATATTTCCCACTGTCTGGATTGCTGTTTTGCCTGAACCCAGCTGCTCGATCCACGGAAGTGCCCAGATATGTCCTTCTGTGTCTGTACACATGGTTCTGTATTCCGGATACTTGTCAAAAACAGCTTTCAGATTCGGCATATAAGCATCTATGTAATCTTCCAGAGCAATGATGATTCCCTGGTCTGCATATTTCAGAAGATCACTGTCACTGAAACCTGCTGAAAATACAAAATCCGATAATTCCTTGGGGTTTGCCATTGCAAGAGAGATCTTATCACTCCACTGGTCTGACTGGATCGCATTCCATTTTACTTCAATATTTGTTTTTTCCTGAAGACGTTTGAAGATGGTTCTCTTATTCGGGTCAGACTCTGTGTTTGCCGGATAGCTTGTCATACCGGAAATCTCTGTTTTTTCTTTCAGTGGAAATTCCAGTTCTGCTTTGTCTACTTCCTGAAATTCTCCGTCATTAAGTGCAACTTTGCTCTTTCCACATCCTGTCATGGAAGCCACCATACAAACTGCCAGTGCTGCTGCCATAAATGCTTTTATTTTTTTTGCTTTCATACTCTTCTCCTCTCTTTATCCCTTGATAGAGCCAGCCATAATACCGGCATCAAAATATTTCTGGAAAAACGGATACATTACCAACAATGGTAAACTTGATATAATAATTGTTGCATATTTCAGAAGTTCTGCGAGCTGTGCTCTTGCTGCGGTACTCTGCATATCTGAGATCATTCCTGACTCCGGCTGGTTCTGGATAAGAATAGAACGGAGAACCAGCTGCAATGGCTGTTTTGCAGAATCATTCAGATAGATCATTGCATCAAAGTAACTGTTCCACATTGCTACAAACTGCCATAATGCCAGCACTGCAATAACCGGTGTACATACCGGAAGAAGGATCTTAAAGAAATATACCATCTCATTGGCACCATCTACTTCTGCTGCCTCACGAAGTTCAGAAGGAATTCCCTGATAAAATGTTCTGGCAATGATCATATTCCATACGCTGAAAGCACCAGGCAGGATAACCGCCCACATGCTGTCCAGAAGTCCCAGGTTGCTGATCAGCAAGTATGTAGGGATCAGTCCGCCTCCAAAGAACATAGTGATCATAAAGATAACATTGAAAAATCCTCTTCCCTTAAAATCGGCTCTGGACATAGGATAAGCTGCAAACAGTGTGATCAGTACAGATACAATTGTAAAAATAACTGAATAAACTACCGCATTTTTAAACCCGATCCAGATCTGTGCATTGGAAATAACTCTCTGATAAGCTGTCAGTGTCCATTTGCTGAAATCAAAGGTAATTCCTTTATTCTGAAGAGTGATCGGGTCCATAAAGGATGCTACTACTATATAACACATTCGGCAGCCACCATCGC
>NZ_JBWLUT010000119.1:0-57286 GCF_056504575.1 Blautia sp. CGZ-1-C1 | reverse complement strand
CAAGATGTCAGGCTGCTTTGGCAGGATCATGGAAGAAATTTTTGCATGGAAACAGGATGTGTGGGAGAATTCGCTGCGGAGAATGGGATTTTTTCTCGGAAAATTCATCTATCTTCTGGATGCATATGATGATGTGGAGGAGGATATAAAAAATAAAAATTACAATCCTTTTTCAGAACAATATATAATGGAAGGGTTTGAAGAGCAGGTACGGCAGATTCTGATCATGATGATGTCACAGACTTGCAGGGAGTTCGAGAAACTTCCTATTATAAAATATACCGATATTTTGAGAAATATTCTCTACTCTGGAGTGTGGGTGCGCTTTGAGGCGGTTCACAAACAGAGAAAAGAATCAGGGGAGAAAAAGAATGATTGATCCGTACAGTATACTTGGGATATCCAGGGATGCATCCGATGATGAGGTAAAGAAAGCATACCGTAAGCTGAGCAGAAAATATCATCCCGATGCCAATATAGACAATCCAAATAAAGAGCAGGCTGAGGAAAAATTCAAACAGGTTCAGCAGGCTTATGAACAGATCATGAAAGAAAGAGAGCAGGGAACTGGCTACGGAAATTACGGGGGCTATAATTATGGAGGCTTCGGAGGCTTTTCCGGTCAGACAGATTCCGGCTATCAGGATGAGGAGAGCATCCGCAGACAGGCAGCAGCCAATTATATTCAGAGTGGACACTACCGTGAAGCTATGAATGTACTGCAGTCACTTCAGCAGAAGAATGGACAGTGGTATTATCTTTCTGCTATGGCAAATATGGGACTTGGAAATAATGTAAATGCTCTGAATGATATTAAAGAAGCAGTTCGTTTAGAGCCGGATAATGCACAATACCGGATGCTGCAACAGCAGATGGAAGGCGGTGGAACCTGGTACCAGGAAATGCAGAATCCTTTTGGAGGTATGCCGACAGGCGGCGATGACTATTGTATGAAACTTTGCCTGGCAATATCTGGCATGCAGCTTATGCTGTCCGGGTGGCGGCGTGTTTTGCTGTTAAAAAAATTCAGTTAGTAATTGACAACTAAAAGTGAAAATATTACTATATTAAAGTGACTTGATATCGAATTGAAGTTCAAAAGTCTTATTGTACAGGCACGAACGACTTTCTTAGACCTTTTGACTCTGATATCATAATAAAGAATACAGGAGGAAATCAATAATGAGTATTCGTATTGGTATTTTAGGCTACGGTAATCTTGGCCGTGGTGTAGAGTGTGCAATTAAACATAATCCAGATACAGAGCTGGTGGCAGTATTTACACGTCGTGATCCGAAAACAGTTAAGATCCTTACAGAGACTGCTACAGTATATTCTGTAAATGATGCTGAGAAAATGAAAGACAAGATCGATGTACTGATCATCTGTGGAGGAAGTGCAACAGACCTTCCGAAACAGACACCGGAATATGCAAAGATGTTCAATGTAATTGACAGCTTTGACACACATGCAAGAATTCCGGAGCATTTTGATGCGGTAGATGCTGCTGCAAAAGAAAGCGGACATGTCGGAATTATCTCTGTAGGCTGGGATCCGGGAATGTTCTCACTGAACCGTCTCTATGCAAATGCAATCCTTACTAACGGTAAAGACTATACATTCTGGGGCAAAGGTGTAAGCCAGGGACATTCAGATGCTGTACGTCGTATCAAAGGTGTAAAAGATGCAAAACAGTATACAATCCCTGTAGAAGCAGCACTGGAAGCTGTAAGAAACGGAGAGAATCCAGATCTTACAACCAGACAGAAACATACAAGAGAATGCTTCGTAGTTGCAGAAGAAGGCGCAGACCTTGCACAGATCGAGAATGACATCAAGACTATGCCGAACTATTTCGCAGACTATGACACAACTGTACATTTTATCAGTGAAGAGGAACTGAAACGTGACCATAGCGGCATTCCACATGGTGGATTCGTGATCCGTTCCGGAAAAACAGGCTGGAATGATGAGAATAACCATGTAATCGAATACAGCCTGAAACTGGATTCCAATCCGGAATTTACATCTTCTGTACTTGTTGCATATGCAAGAGCTGCATATCGCATGAATAAAGAAGGACAGACTGGTGCGAAGACAGTATTCGATGTAGCGCCGGCTTATCTGTGTGCTGCTGACGGAGCTGAATTAAGAAAACACTTACTGTAATTTGGATGCGTTACTGAGAACAGGGGAAACAGTAACGTAATTTGCAATCAGATTAACTGAATAATCAGAGAATCGCTGATTGATACAGGACGATAGATAATAATACTGTACAATTGGCTGTATTACTAAAAACAGAAAAAAGAGACAGGGTTTTTGTGGACTTTGTCTCTTTTTTGTGGATTGAAATGTGAAAAATTGGTGAATGTTTAACATAATTTTACTTGTCTGTTGACTGAATATTGAAAGTGTAATATAATATAGTCATAGAAACGTAACAACATTGTAAAAAACTTTGTTGAAATTCAGAGCGTATCTGAGAGGTATAAGAGATATAGAGAGTATCCATGCGATACTGCAGACTGTACTTTTCAGACACGCTCTGATAATGAAAAGAAGAAAAGGAAGGTATGTATGCAAAACGTAAACAGGAAACTTAAAATCTGGGGGGGACTTCTGTTTCTGCTGTTTTTTGTCACAGGAATTTCAATGTATTTTACTGCGGCGAATGTACATGCTGAAACGAAAACCGGTTTTGTAACTATTAACGGGAAATCATACTACATAAACGAAGACGGATCTAAGCAGAAAGGCTGGCTTGAACTCAATGGTAAGAAGTATTACTTTAATGCAACGACAGGCGTTCAGGTAAAAGGCTGGGCAACTGACAGTAAAGGGAGAAAGAGGTATTTCAGCAAGAATGCCGGAGTTATGTTGACTGGCTGGCTTACTGATTCAAAGGATCAGAAGAGATATTTTGATCCATCTACAGGATTCATGCAGACAAAATGGCTGACGCTGAATGGCAGGAAATATTATTTTTATAGCAACAGTGGTGTAGCTGCCTGCAAAACATTCCTTACAGACAGTAAAAATAACACGAGATATTTTACCAGTGCATGTTATATGCTTACCGGATGGACTAAGAATTCAAATAATGAGTACAGATATTTCGAAACAGAAGATGGAATTATGGCAAAAGGATTCCAGACACTTGACGGAAAGAAATATTATTTTAGTACAGGCAGCGGTAAGATGGCTGTAGGTTGGACGACTATCAGCGGAAACAAATATTATTTTGATAAAGAAACCGGTGTAATGGCCACAGGTGATGTGACTATTGATGGTACAAAATATCACTTTACTTCTGACGGTGTATTAAATAATACAACAACTCCTACAGGATCAAAGACAATCAAGAATTATCTTGCCGGTGCATTACAGCCGGTTGGACAGGCTCTGTATGTATGGGGTGGTGGCTGGAATGATTCCACAAGAAAAGGAACAAGCCAGACAATGACTGATTTCTATAACAGCCAGAGCAGCAGTTATGATTATAATAACTATCGAGACCTTAGCACTGCGAACCGCGCGAAAGGATTTGACTGTTCAGGATTTGTAGGCTGGGCAGCATATCAGGTAATGCAGAGTAAATCCGGTGTCGGAAGCGGATACACAGTTGTTTCCGGCGAGGTTGGTTCTTATTATAAATCTATGGGTTGGGGAAGTGTTCTCACTCAGGCAAATCTGGCAAGTGATGACTGGACGGTATATCCTGGTGATGTTGGATATGACAGTGGTCATACATGGATCATTCTCGGACAGTGTAAGGATAAGAGTGCGGTGATCGTACACTCTACACCGAATGCAGGTGTTCAGATCGCAGGTACACCAACACCGTCAGGTGATTATTCAAGCCAGGCAATTACATTGGCACAGAAATATATGTCAAGATATCCTGGATTTACGAAATATGCTTATCATACTTCATCAGGCAACTACATCAGAAGGGGTAATTATCTGAGATGGAACAGAAGTACACTTTCAGATCCGGATGGTTATCTGAATATGACAGCAGATCAGATTCTCGCAGATCTGTTTAGCTAAAAATGAAATAAAAAAGCAGCTTTCATGAGGAAGGCTGCTTTTTTATTTGCTGCAAATATGAAATTAGGATTGGTCACTTGCTTTTAACCAAATCAAGTAAGTCCCCTGCTTCAATTGCGAAGAGCAATAAGCAGTGGGTGGGGACTTGCTTGTATCAGAAGGGGTACAAGCCCCTTCTGATAAACTGCGAAGCAGTTATTTGGTTATGAGCAAGTAGCGGAAAGCGGATTGCGAATATCCGATTGACATATTACAGAAGCACAATGAAATATGTTTGAATTGTGTGAAAAACTAATAAGAATCACAAAAAGATTACCAAATGTTACAGAAATATAAAATTTGTTGTAAATAACCCTTGCGTTTCTAAATGTGATATGTTAATATGTATAAGAATTAACTTAGATATTACAAAAGGATTACGAGATAGAAAGAAAATGTTACGAGGGTGAGAATTCATGAAGAAAAGAATTATATGTCTTACATTAGCACTGCTTATGACAGCAACACAGGTAGTCAGTGTAAGCGCTTCAAGAGAGGATGAATTAAGAGAAGAGCAGGCGATTACAAGCCAGCAGCTTGATGCAACTTATTCCAGAATGGATGAGCTGGCATATGCGAAATCACAGCTTGAGAATGAGATTTCCGAACTGGATTCCAATCTTGTAAGTGTTATGGTTTCTATCGATACTCTTAAAGGAGATATCGATAATAAAGAAGTAGATATTATCAGAACAAAACAGGATCTGGCGAAAGCTCAGAAGGCAAGAGATAAACAGTATGAGAGTATGAAGAAACGTATCCAGTGCTTATATGAACAGGGCGGAGATACAGCATGGTTCCAGATGATGCTTAATTCAGATGATCTCAGCGAGCTTCTTACACGTGCTGAGAACACACAGCAGATGTATGAACAGGACAGAAAGAACCTTGAGAAATATGTAAATACGATCAATGAAGTAAATAATCTTAAGACACAGTATGAATCTGATAAGGCAGAGCTGGAGGAGATGAAGGCTTCTTATGAAGAACAGTCTTATAATCTCCAGTGTCAGATCGATGCGAAGAAAGCTGAATCAGCAGATTATGAAAATGAAATTGCCTATGCACAGCAGCAGGCTACAGAATATGCAAACCTGTTAGCAGAACAGACAGCTGAAATCCAGAGACTGGAAGCTGAGAGAATTGCAGCAGAAGAAGAGGCAAGACGTCAGGCTGAGGAAGAAGCTGCAAGACAGGCCGCAGAGGAAGCAGCTGCTGCAGAAGCCGCTGAACAGGAGCAGGAATCTGAATCAGAAGATAATGTGGAATATGACGAAGACGGAAATGTAATAGAGAACTCAGATGATGAGAGTGAAGAGTCCGATTCAGAAGAAGATGTAGAGTACGACGAGAACGGGGATGTTGTTGACAGTGGTACATCTTCTGATGATGTAGAGTACGATGAGTATGGCAATGTAATTGATTCTGATAATACAGTATCCGCAGATGATTACGAGAGTGAACAGTCATCTGGCTCAGACAGTTCTTCTTCCTATTCCGGATCAGGATCTTCTGTTGTAGATTATGCTACACAGTTTGTTGGTAATCCATATGTATGGGGCGGCACAAGCCTTACAGGTGGAGCTGACTGTTCAGGATTTGTTCAGAGTGTATATGCAAACTTTGGTGTAAGCCTTCCGAGAACTTCTTATGAACAGCAGAACGCAGGTACAGAAGTTTCTTATGCAGATGCACAGCCGGGAGATCTGATCTGCTACGGTGGACATGTTGCAATTTACATGGGTAATGGACGTATCGTTCATGCATCCAACTCCGTAGATGGTATCAAGATCAGTGATAATGCAGCATACAGAACAATTGTTTCTGTAAGAAGACTGGTGTAATGACAGAGAGTATATTGATCTGATAATACATCGGGGTAATTAAATAAGTATAAATAATTAAATACAAATAGGGGTGAAAGGGAGTACTGATAAAAGGGGTCAGTGCTCCTTTTCGTTTTCTGCGTAAGATTTTACCAATTATTAAATGGATTTTACCTTGACATAAAATTATTTGGATAGTACAGTTTAAGTAACTGTTAGATAAATTCAGCTAGATTTCAGATAAACCCAGATAAGCTGTGGGATGTCTGACGGGCATGGAAAATGGCTGATATAGCAAAGTGCAGCAAAATAAAATGAGAATATCTGATTGAAGGTTACTGTGCGTTTAATTGTGGGATAGGAGTGTGTGAACAGTAATGCCAGATATCTCAATAGATAGAAGAGAGTGAAAGCGAGGAAAGACAGATGGCAAATGACCATGTAGAACATATAAGAATTGTACAGGAAACGGTTGCCGGTAAGGAAATTACCTTTGCACATGTAATGGGTGGTCCTGCTCCGATCATATATCAGAAGTTGGGATTGAATCCGCAGGTAGATTACCGTTCCTCTGCGATTGGAATCATGAATATGACACCGCCGGAATCTGCTGTGATCGCATCAGATATTGCAGTCAAGAGTGGAAATGTTTATCTGGGATTTGCAGACCGTTTTACAGGTACGCTGATTATTACAGGAGAGATTTCTGATGTAATGTCAGCAATGACAGAGGTTGTGGATTATTTCAGAGATACATTAGGCTATGTAGTCTGTGACATTACCAAGAGATAGGAAGTGCTTTGATGGCAGGGATGACGACAAAAGAATTATTGGAGAAGCTTTATCATGAGGACTATGAGAAGCTGAAAGGAAAGAAACTTCGCATGACCAGAGTGAGAGTTCCTGGCAAGGAAGTATGTCTGGCACATGTGATCAATCCATCTCAGAGTTGTATCTATCAGAATCTGGGACTTCATATAGGAGTCCATGAAGGAGAGGACCATACAGGGGAGGCGATAGGAATGATTCGCTTTACACCCTGGGAAGCAGTAGTTGTAGCGGCTGATGTAGCAGTAAAAAGTGCCAATGTAGAGATTGGCTTTATGGATCGTTTCAGTGGTTCACTGATTCTTACCGGAGGGCTGACAGAGGTTCAGACGGCAGTAGAAGAAGTCGTGAGATTTTTTAAAGAGGTATTAAAGTTTAAAACCTGTGCGATTCACAGAAGCTAGCACAGCCTATATTGGGAGAGCTGAAAGGAAAGAATACAAAATATGAAGAAGATATTTTTGATGGGCAGAAGCGAGGCTGGGAAAACTTCGCTTACGCAGGCTTTGAAAGGAGAAAAACTTCATTACATAAAAACACAGTATACAAATACGAACGATGATACGATTGATTCTCCAGGTGAGTATGCGGAATCTAAACATTTCAGTGTCGGGCTTGCATGCTTTTCATTTGAGGCAGATGTGATCGCTATGGTGCAGTCGGCAGATGAGCCTTTCAGCCTTTTTGGATATGGAAGTAATTCGTTTATTCTCAGACCACTGATTGGGATTATAACAAAGATAGATTCTCCATATGCAAATGTACCGATGGTACGACAGTGGATGATTAATGCAGGATGTGAACGTATTTTTCTGGTAAATAATGTTACCGGAGAAGGAATCGATGAGCTGAAGGAATATCTGGAGGAAGACCTTCCGCAGATTAGTCTGGAAGAAGCGAAATACAGACAGAGCCTGGGTTTAAATGAATGGGAACCCTTGCCAGAGAATTAAATATTATTTACTTCATAAGTTGCCAGAGTAGGATGGAAGTAATTCGTCATTAGAATAAGGATAAACGAAGAAATATAAAATTATATTGATAAATAGTTGACATTCTCATTACAAAATGTTACTATACAGTCAGTATAATTCCATACAGAACATATTAAGTGCTGATACTGTTTAAGAAACAGTACAGAAAGAGGGAATCAGGTGAGAAACCTGAGCGATCCGGTCACTGTAACAGAGGAGCAAATCTCAGAATGTCCATTGTGCCATAGCATGAGAAGGAGAGAGGAGCGATGAGCCTGGAGCCAGGAAACCTGCTTGGTATGGCGAGGTTAAACTTCCGTGTAAAGTGTAACAACCAACTCCGTTGAATCCGCAGCTTCGGAGTGTTGTCTGCTTTTATTTGAAGGCAGACATTTTTTATGGAATGCGCCTGTTCTTTATGAATTATACATGATTAAATGGCAGGCGATACTACTTCGGATTTATTCGTTCCCTCCGCGCACTCATGAACGGATTTTTTTCTACCCCGGGGTAGCATCGCTCCCTCTTATAATTACGTAATTTAAGAAATGCTGTAATGAATTTTTGATACTTTGTTATGCGAAGAGTGATTGATGATTCATTAGAGTATTTTTTTATATTATGAGAAAGAAGGAAAAAGAAATGGAGAAACCTTATTGGGAGGGAAAAGAGTATTCTTATTTCAGCCATAAAAAATGCGAGTATTTTCCATGCCATAAGAATGCAGATCCGGATGATTTTAACTGTCTGTTCTGCTATTGTCCACTATATGCGCTGGGAGATAAATGCGGAGGGAATTTTCGATATACAGAGAATGGGATAAAGGATTGCACAAATTGTATGCTTCCACATAAAAGAAAAAGTTATGGTTATATTACGGGAAAATATCAGGAACTGTCGACGCTGATGAAGAAAATAAGAGAAAATGAGCAGACAGAGACCAAAATACCTCGAGGAATAAAATAAATTTGTGTGAAAAGCGGGAATGTGTCAGATTAGCCCAGATAAACGGGAACGATTTTTATTGTAATATACAATTAAGTTTGTTAGAATAAATACAACAAAAGAGAAGATCTGAAATGAAATAATACAGTTGTTGGAACAACCGGCAGCTAATATCTTCTTAAATATCAAAAACTTGAACGGATTTTTGTGTAAATTATTTTACATACACTCATGCACCGTTCGCACACTTTTCACCTGAACAAAAGAGAATGCGGCACAGGCATTTGACATCTTTTCCTGCCGGTATTTTTTCTGACTGGCAGAACCGGACATTTCTATTTTCTATATGTTTCCTCCTTGAAGCAAGAGTTCCATTGCCGAGGAAAAATTTTTTGGAATTTTATGCATGATTTGTATAGAGGATAAGAGGAGGAGTTCTTTTACTGTTATTAACAGAAGAAAAATAGATTGTAAAGATACAAGGTTGGAAGATATATTTGCTACATAGAACCGCCGGAAAGCATGAAGTTGCTATCTGGCGGTTTTGGTGTAACAGTAAATTTTACAAAGCAGGATTCTATATTGAAAAATGAAATTAAAAATGATACAATGCTATTATCTTTGAACATGGAGGAATTATCAGACATATGAAAAAAAGAACTACTGCTATACGTGTGCTATCGGCTTTTTTGACATCTGCCATGATTTGCGGTTCGATACCTGTAAAAGGTCAGGAGATGTTTGGAACTGGTATATATCAGGAAACGGAAGCAGAGGATATAGAAGAATTTCAGGATTCTCAGACAAATGATTTTGAGACAAATACGGAATCAGATACGGAATCAGATACAGAAGTATTTTCGTCTGACGATACAGAACAGGATTTCCAGGATGGGGAGACGTCGCAGGAGAATACAGAGGGAATCCGATATATCAAAGGACGACCGTTAACAGAAGAGGAGAAAGAAGAGCAATTAGAACCGTTTAAAAATCTGACATTACTAGATCCGGGACCAGAGGTGGAAAGTGATCTGACATCTGTTTATGCTGCCTATGGAAGCAGGGCCGCAGCCTTTCCATCTTATTATGATTCCAGACAAAAGGGACTGGTTACTTCTGTAAAAGATCAGCATCCATTTGGAACGTGCTGGGCATTTGGAATGGCAGCAATCATGGAGTCCTCTTTGCTGGCACAGAACAAGGGGACGTATGACTTGTCAGAGGAGCATCTGTCATATTTCTTTTCCAACAGGCAGAATGATCCGTTAGGAAATACTGCCAATGATATAAATTCTGTATTGGGAAATTACCATAATATAGGTGGCAATGATTACCTGGCGGCAGTTTTTCTCAGCACATGGTCAGGTATGACTACAGAGACAGATGTGCCGTTTCCTACAGACTCCTCACATAAACAGGATCTGACTGAGGCAATATCCGAAGATAAAGCGTACCATGCGGCTGCATATCTGAAAAATGCATCGTTTTCTGAATATAGCGAGGAGCGCATGAAAGAAATGTTGATGAATGATCATGCAGTATCTATCATGCTGTATATGTCAGAAAATTATGTCAATGCAGATACAGCGGCGTATTGTTACCCTGTAAACAGATCTTCGGGAAAAACAATCAATCATATTGTGACAGTAGTGGGATGGGATGATAATTATTCCAGAAATAATTTCCTGTCTGCTTCTAATGTGACAGAAGATGGAGCCTGGATTATAAAAAACAGCTGGGGAAATCAAAAAGGTGATGGTGGATACTATTATCTTTCTTATCAGGATCCGAATATCAGCAACCTGGTAACGACAGAGGCAGTGACGATTGCAGATCAGAAATATAAAAATAATTATTTTTATGATGGATCTTCAGCGATTTCTTCTATAAAAGTACAGCCGGGACAATCAGTGGCTGCTGTTTACGAGGCAAAGGCTGGTAATGGAAAAGAAGAGGCTTTAGGCGAAGTCAATGTAGTTACCATGAACGATAATGCTTCTTATAAGATTCAGATATACACAGATGTCACAGACCCTTCTGATCCGGAAAGCGGTACAGCTGCATATGCGACACCTTATGAATTTGAACAGCCGATCGCCGGAGTGCAGACGATTACAGTGCCGGAAGTGGTTTTGAAACAGGGAAGCCGTTATTCGGTGGTGATCACAAATGCTGGAATCAGCTATATCAGCTTTGGAGTGGAAGCAAATGCCAGCTATAAGACTTCGGGAGGTAGTAAATGGTTTTCTTCCACGGCAGGGATAGAGAATAATCAGACATTTTACAAAGGCGCAGCGGCTACAGCGAAATGGTCAGATGGAAAGACTAAAAACTGGTCGGCAAGAATTAAGGCACATACAAGAACCTTAAGCCAATCCTGGGTACCGGATACACCGGTATTTCAGGTGAAGGCATATAATTCAGGATATAATCTTGTCTCATGGAAAGAAGTTCCTCAGGCGTCAGGATATTATGTTTACAGAAAACCTGCAACAGGTGGCTCATGGTCAAGAATTGCAACAGTTAAGAATTCAGTACTTCAATATAAAGACAGTAAGGTTACGGCGAATGCATCGTATCGATATACTGTACGGGCATACTATCAGGCAAATGGGAAAAATTATTTAAGTAAGTATACAACAGGCCCTGTGATTAAGGCGGCACCGGCATTACAGAAGGTTTCTTCTGTGAAATCAGAAACGAACGGAATCCGCATTCGTTGGAGTACACAGAAGAAATGTGACGGATATTACATTTATAGAAAGAAAAAAGGTGGATCTTATCAACTGATCAGGAAAATTTCTGATAAAAATTTCTCATCATATCTGGACAAAAAAGCCCAAAAAGGTGTATCATACTACTATGCGGTAAAAGCATATGTAAAAGAACCTTATGGAAACACTTACAGCAAATATAAGAGCTCATCTGCTGTAAAAAGAAAATAATAAATGATGAAGGAAAATGATTATGAAGAGAAAGTTAGGGGCAATAATAGCGACAGCTTTATGTTTTATCCTGACAGCGGTATCTGTTTACGCTGATGATGGGAAAAGCCAGAATCCGGATTATGTGACAGATTATTACATGATCGTGCAGAGCGCGCAGGGTGGCGTGGATATTTATGATGAGGCAGCTCCACAGAGCGTGAAATTAAATGACAAACAGATTCCAAATGGCACAGCGATTCATGTGCTTGGTGAAAAAAGCGGGACAGATAATAATGAATGGGCGTATACCCAATACCATGGAATGAATGGATATGTTCCGATGGGAGATTTGAATCCGGCTACCAGAGATGAAGCAATAGATAAGGAGTATAATACTTTTGGCGGTAAAGATGTTGATTTCGAAGTGAAAATTCAGGGAAATGGTGTAAACGTACCGGTTTATAACGGACCTGGAGAGAAATTTGATGAAGTTTCAGGTTCAAATGGTATTGCGGATGAGACAACCGTACATATTTCTCAGTATGTCCAGGGCGAAGATGGAACAAACTGGGGAAAAGTAGATACACAGGGTGTTGATCAGGGTTGGATTAATCTTGACCGCGATACAGACTACGCAACTGAGAATGCTCCGGCAGCTGAGAATCTTCCGGATGCGACAGGTACATCAGGAAATGTTCCAGCGGCAGCTGATGAGGTTACACCGACGCCAACAGAGGCAGTAACCCCGACACCGGAAGCAACCCCGACACCGAAGGCAACGCCTACACCAGAAGCAACACCAACAGAAAAGGCAACCCCGACACCGGAGGCAACTCCGACGGAAGAAGCGACACCAACACCAGAGGCAACTCCGACAGAAGAAGCTACCCCGACACCGGAAACTGTAGAAACAGAGAAACCTGATTCAACAGATGAAAAGAAAGCCAGTGAAGAACAGACAGAGAAAACATCTGGAAAGAATGTGAAGTCAGATTCAGGAATGAAGAATCCTGTAATCTGGATCAGTGGTATTGGCATTATTCTGATTGTAATATTACTGATCTATTTCCTTAAGAAGAAAAAATAAATAAAGATTAATGAAATCAAAGAGCAGCTCACCGGATGGTGAAGCTGCTCTTTTTGGAAAAATGTGTGTGTATAATTGAGACATTCTGAGGAAACCTCGAATAGTCTTAATTAACAAAAAATGTTAACTTGTGTGTGCAAGTATAGTTTACAACTTTTTGCTGGATTAATCAAACTAAATTTTGAAGAAATTTTGGTTACGTTACTGAGAACGGAGTGAACAGTAACGTAACGCTTGCACAATACCGGAGGCGCACGTATAATAGGAGCAGGTGAAAATACAAGGGTGAGGTAGAAAAGACTATGAAAATAACGGAAGAACTGCTGGAGAAGATGAAAGTTGAAGATGAAAACTTTTCGGATGGACTGATTTTACCAGATGGCGATTACATAAGAATTCCAAAGGGCCATCTTCATGGCATGATGGCGCTGCTTCCATGGACGGAAGATGAAATATGGAAAATGATTCCTGAAAATGATTCTCCGTTATTCTGGCTGATTGAGAAAACGGGCTGTGTTCTGACTGATTATAATAATTCCATAGGAATGAAAATGACGGTTGCTCAGCAGAAAGTATTTGATGCAATGAGAAAACATGGGATACTTACAGATGACTATTACGATCTGACAAAACAAAGAGAGAAAGCCAGAAAAGAAAGAGAACAGAATATAAGAGTAGAAGCCTGAACAGTAGAAGATAACGGAAAAAACATTGGGGTATAAAATGAAAATAATGTGACGATCGATTAATTTTAAGAGATGGATCGTTATAAAGAAATAAATGTATGGAGGGTGTAATAAATGGAAAGACACGCATTTGCAATGCAGGTAAAGGACGGCATGATGAACGAAAAGCTACAGTGGAATGGGAAACCAGGCAACTTGGAATCATGGACTGGATTACCAATGATGTAGACTGGATGACAGGAGAATGGCATCCGGCAAGCAGAAGACTTGCGTGGCATAACTGACCCAGTAGTGTCCTGGGTGTGATGAGTTCAGAATAATTTGTAAAAGAAATTGTCTACAATCAAAAACAACAAAAACGGGCATAAAACAACATGCAGTCCAAAATAACAGATATCTGTATAGCTATCTGTTATTTTTTATTGTAAAAAGATTGAAAATTAATTGACAATATCTGAATTATTAGTAAAAATAACCAACCGATATTGGTATATATGAACAAGAAAAATGTTTTATTTGGTGATTATGACGGGAAAATAAAAATAAAACTAGGATTTTTGTTCAAAATATGAGATAAATAATTGGATAAAACTACTGAAAAGCAAAAAAACGGACAAAATAACACATTATTATGTTTACAAAATTGGTTATATATGTTAATATAAACTCACAAAAACAAAAAAGCTTCGGCAAAATATCCAAAAAGGAGGAATATCATGAAGAAAAAATTAATCGCAGCGTTACTCTCAGCAGCTATGGTGGTTTCTGCAGTTCCTGCATATGCAAGCGATGCAGCAGAAGAGGAAACAAACACAGAGAGCAGTACAGAATCTCCGTTAGCGGGTAAGAAGATAGCATATATCATGTACATGTCATCAGCAACTATCTTCCAGATGTGGTCAGATTCATTTACTGCAACAGCAGAGAAGCTTGGTATGGAAGCAAGCACTTTCTTCTGCAATGATAATGCAGATACATGGAAGAGTACAATTGAGCAGTGCGCACAGGGCGGATATGACGGATTAATGGTTTCTCATGGCGGTCAGGAATATGCATATGATTTCCTGACAGGAATTTTGGAACAGTATCCGGATTTAAAAATTGTTACATTTGATACTCCGTTTAAGGATGCAAATGGTGAAACAGCAAAGATCGATGGTGTTACACAGTTCTTCCAGCAGGATGCAGGATTTGCAGAATCTCTGGTTCAGTGTATCCTTGATATGTATCCGGATAAGACAGAGGCAGGTGAGCCTGTAAATATCCTTCAGGTACAGCAGGGCGCAGGATATAACAGCCCGTTTGATCGTCGTCAGGTAGGTTACGAGCCATTTGAAACAGATGGAAAGATCAAAACTGTTGAAAGAATCGCACCGATCGATGATCAGAATGCTACTTCATCTATGCGTGACGTTACAGCAGCTACATTACAGAAATACGGTGAGGGTGAGATCGATGGAATCTGGTGCTGCTATGATGCATATGCACAGGGTGTATATCAGGCGCTCCGTGAAGCAAATTCCGATATTCCGATGGTATCTGTAGATATCTGTAATGAAGATATTCAGTTTATGCAGGAAGGTGAGAACTGGAAAGCATGTGCTACTACAAACTGGACATCTAATGGAGAATTTGCATGTCGTGTATTAGCGCTTGAGATGGCAGATCAGTACGAGGATATCGAAGCTGCTTCCTGTTATTACGCAGATCCGGGTGCTTGGATGGAAATTCCTTCAATTATTGTTACCCAGGAAATGGTTACATCTAAGGAAGGCATTAACATTGAAAATCTGGCAGAAGTTGCCGGAGAAGACTATTCCGATACTTCTTGGATGCCTACATGTGATTGGATGGTATCAGCACTTGGACACTAATCCTTTTTGGGAGACAGTAGTTAATACTGAAAATATCTAAGTAAAATGAGGCGTTGGAGTTAAATACTCCGACGCCGCTTTTTCCGTACTGGATTATCTGTGACGGAAAATGATTACGGAAAAGAGGGAATATATGGATAAAATCACACTTGGAACACGAAAAGTTTCCATAGAATTTCCTGGTGTAAAAGCTCTTTCAGATGTTGATTTTGAAATTCAGACTGGCATGATCCACGCTGTTATGGGAGCGAACGGAGCCGGTAAATCCACACTGATGAAAGTTCTTGCAGGTTCTAATCCAGATTACACAGGAGAGGTTTTATATAACGGAAACGTCGTGGAATTAAGAAATCCGGCTGCCGCAAAGAAGCTTGGCATCCAGATCGTATATCAGGAAGTTGATATGGCGCTGATCCCCACACTTTCAGTAGCTGAAAATGTAATGTTTAATGACATGGTCATGAACATGGGACATAAACAATTTATCAATTATGGAAAAATCAGAAGAGAGGCAAAAGAGGCTCTGGCCCGCCTAAACATTGACATTGATGTAAAAAGATGGTGTGGTACACTGACACTGGCGCAGAAACAGATGGTCCTGATAGCTCGTGCGGTTCAGAATTCATGTAATTTCCTGATATTGGATGAGCCTACAGCGCCGTTATCAGATACGGAAACAGAGGAATTGTTCCGTGTTGTAAGGCATTTAAGAGAAACAGAAAATATTGCTATTATTTTTATTACACATCGTATTCAGGAAGTTCTCCAGATCTGTGATTCTTATACGGTTATGAGAAACGGACAGATCGTGGATACAACTCCTATTACTTCAAAGACAACATCCAAAGAAATCGTTGATAAAATGCTTGGACGTTCTTTTGAAGAGAATTTTCCAAAAGAAACCTGTGAAATCGGAGAAAAATCATTTGTAATAGAACATCTGAATGAGCGGGAAAATCGTGTAAAAGATGTTTCTATGTATGTGAGAAAAGGAGAAATCGTCGGACTTGCCGGTCTGGTGGGAGCGGGAAAAACAGAACTTTGTAAAACAATTTTCGGTGCATACCACAAATCGGGAGGAACGCTTACACTAAACGGTAAGGAACTGAAAATCAAGAATCCGTCTGATGCCGTAAAAAACAGAATTGCGCTGGTGCCTGAAGAGAGACGTAAAGAGGGGGTGCTTGTTGCAGAAACAGTAACATTTAATGTATCTGCGGCATGTCTTGGAGATTTTTGCACCATGTCTTTCGTAAATGACCGCAAGACAGCGCAGAAAGCAAAAGAATATGTACAGAGTCTTAGTATTAAGACACCTTCGGTAAAACAGAGGGTTGCATATCTTTCAGGAGGAAATCAACAGAAAGTTGCAGTTGCCAAATGGCTGGCTGCAGACTGTGATGTATATATATTTGATGAACCTACAAAAGGTGTAGACGTTGGTGCGAAGCAGGAAATCTTCCATCTGATCAATCAGATCGCAAAAGATGGAAACTGCGTCATATATGCTACCTGCGAGAATTCGGAATTGTTATCAATAACAGATCGTATGTATGTTATGTTTGACGGAAGGATCATGGCAGAGCTTGAAACAGCAAAAACTACTGAAGATGAGATCATGCATTATGCCACTGGTTCAACAGAAAGATATGCAGGCTGATATCCGGTGAGAGATATCAGGCATCAATGTATTGGGAGGAAAATAATATGGTTCAAAATTCAAAGATGAAAACGATTGGGAAAGGATTGCTGAGCTGGGCTGCTGTAATTGTTCTGGTAGTTTCAGTCATAATCTTTACTATCATCAGAGGCACCGCATTTTTTTCGGTTAACAACCTGATGAATATTCTCCGTTCCATGTCTGTAGTTACGATTTTTGCTCTTGCAGCTACAGTATCCATGGCACCGGATGGATTTGATATGTCGGCCGGAACATTGGGTACATTCAGCGCATATGTTTTTGCAGCGCTGTTTCTGTGGTTTGGAGCACCACTGTGGCTGGCAATTGTTCTTACTATTGCATTTACAATGATAATGTATCTGCTGACAATGTTCCTGATCCTTGTATGTAAGATCCCGGATATGCTGGCTACCTGTGCATTACAGTTTGTGCATGCTGGTCTTGGGCTTGCGTTTACAGGTGGAAGTGCTGTTTCGGCAGGTCTGAGTGCTCCGAAATGGTTCGGTGCATTTCATGGAGGAGATATTACACCTCTGCGTAAAGGATGGACAACCGGTTCTATGAATATCGGAAAATCTCCTTATATCATTATTATTATGCTTCTCTGCGTAGTTGTCTGCTGGGTACTTTTGGAAAGAACAAAACATGGCCGTTATTTATATGCCATGGGTGGCAACAAAACAGCAGCAAAGCTTTCTGGTATCAATGTTAAAAAGTATAGATTTATGGCAGGTATGTTTGCTGCGGTATTTATTGCAGTTGCAGGTATTGTTGTTTGTTCCCGTAACTCAGCTGCCCAGATCAACAGCTGCGACAGTTATCTGATGAGTTCTCTGGCTGCAGTATTTATCGGACGTTCTGTAGGCGGAGCTGAAAGACCGAATGCTCTTGGAACAGTTGTAGGAGCTCTTCTTATTTCGACACTGGAAAATGGTCTGACAATGTGCGGAGTTGTTTATTATGTACTTCCTGCAGTTAAGGGTGCAGTTCTCTGTCTGGCACTGATTGCAGCATACATTACTGTAAAAGAAGACTGATAAGAGAAAATGATAAAGAATAATCTGTGAAAGATAACAGACAGATGATACGACAGAAAGAATATGGAGGAAAAAAACATGTCAAAGTTTGATACTTATTTTCTTATGAAAACAGATGATGCCATTGAATACGCTAAAGTGAAAGTTCCTCAGATCGACTGGGATGCTGATACTATGGAGTGCAGAGAAATCGGTGATGGCAATCTTAACTATGTATTTAAAGTAACTGATGGCAAGGGTCACAGCGTGATCGTTAAACAGGCGGGTGTAGAAGCACGTATCTCTGCAGATATGAAACTGGATACAGACAGAAACAGAATTGAATCAGAAATCCTTGTTCTGGAAGGAAAACTGGCTCCCGGATATGTACCGGAAATTTATTTCTATGATACAGTGATGAGTGCCTGCGGTATGGAAGATCTGAGTGATCATGAAATTATGCGTACAGCAATGCTGGAACACAAGATTTATCTTAAATTTGCAGATCAGATCTCAACATTTATGGCACAGGTTCTTATGGGAACTACAGATGTTGTGATGGATCATCAGGAGAAAAAAGAACTTCAGCGCAAATTTATTAATCCTGAATTATGCGATATCACTGAAGCTTTGGTTTATACAGAACCATACAATGATGAGAAAGAACGCAATCATGTCTTCTCTCCGATCGCGGATTTTGTGAAAGAAAAGCTTTATGATGACCAGGAACTTCACTGTGAAGTTGCCAAGCTGAAAATGGATTTTATGACAAGAGCCCAGTCTCTGATCCATGGAGATCTGCACACAGGTTCTATCTTTATTAATGAAGAAGATACAAAGGTATTTGATCCTGAGTTCTGCTTCTATGGACCGATGGGATATGACATAGGCAATGTGATTGCAAACATGATCTTTGCATGGGCAAATGGTGATGCAGCAGGCGCAGAAGACTTCTGTAAATGGGTAGAGAGCGTACTTGTAGATGTTGTCAATATGACAAAAGAGAAAATGGAAAAATACTATGATGAGCATGTAACAGATACCATGTGTAAGAATGCACTATATAAGAAGTATTACATGGATACGATTATTGAGGATACTTCTGCAGTTACAGGTCTGGAACTGATCCGCCGTATTGTTGGCATGGCTAATGTTAAAGATATCACTACAATTGCAGATGAAGCAAAACGTGCACGTGCAGAGAAAATCTGTATCACAGCAGCCATTGATTTTATCAAGAACAGAAATGATAAGAAATGTGGCAAGTGCTTCCTGAGGACTCTGAAAGATGCGATTGCTGAAATAGATGCATAAAAAACATAATTGATAAAAGGAGATGGACATTATGGAAAATGCACTTAATCTGGATACCGTAAAACTTGCGGAAAATAAAAAAGAAATAGTGATACTGGATCAGACACTTCTGCCAAATCAGTGTAAATATCTCAATATTTCCACAGCGGGAGATATCTGGGAAGCGATTTATTCTCTGAGAGTAAGAGGAGCACCGGCAATTGGAGTTACTGGCGCTTATGCATATTATGTACTTGCGGATCAGATTGAAACGGATGACAAAGATAAATTTGTGAAAGAATGTACAAAAATGATGGAGTACATAAATTCATCCAGACCTACAGCAGTAAATCTTTCCTGGGCACTGAATCGTATGCACAGTGTAATGCTTGCGGAGAAAGATCATATGAATATTCCGGAACTGAAAGTCCGTCTGATGAAAGAGGCGGATGATATCAGAGAAGAAGACATTCAGATCAGCAGGAATATTGGCACATATGGATTTGAACTTCTGGAGAAGCTTGGAAAAGGTGTTGGTATTATGACACATTGCAATGCAGGAACACTGGCAACAGCTAAATATGGAACTGCATTAGCGCCTATGTATATTGCTCTGGAACATGGCTGGGATCCAAAGAATGATCTCCATGTTTACTGCGATGAAACCCGTCCTCTTCTTCAGGGTGCAAGGTTGAGTGCATATGAGATGCAGGCGGCTGGTATTGATACTTATGTACAGTGTGATAATATGGCATCTTATACTATGAAGGAAGGCAAGGTCGGTATTATCTTTGTAGGTTGCGACCGTGTAGCGGCAAATGGAGATTTTGCGAATAAGATTGGTACAAGCGGAGTTGCTATTATTGCCAAACATTATGGTATTCCATTCTATGTATGTGCTCCGTCATCCACTATTGACATGACCCTGGAGTCTGGCGATGAGATTCATATTGAGCAGAGAAAAGGTGAAGAAGTTACTGAAATGTGGTATGAAAAACGTATGGCTCCTGAAGGAGTTGGCGTTGTAAATCCGGCTTTTGATGTAACGGATCACAGTCTGGTTACAGGAATTATTACAGAAAAAGGTATTGCTTATGAACCATTTAAGGAATCCTTTGAGAAAATGGGAATCAAACCAGTGGAGAAGTTTGTAGATAAAAAATAAGATACGTGATTTATAAAGAGAAGCTGCTGCTTTGGAGATTGAAGAATCGAGAAGCGCAGCTTTTTTTAGTTATAAAATAAAGCTGCCATCGGTGTAAAACCGGTGGCAGCTACAGGAATGTAGATGCATCAGTAATAACGGATATGGTGTTTATTCAGAAATTCTTTCCATTCAGGTGAGAATTCTGTATCCATGACAATACCGTCCAGATCTTCTAAAGGTGAGATGCTGGTAAAAGATATGTTATCTAGTTTTGAATGATCTACCACAAGATATTTTTGTTTGGCGTGTGAGAGTGCCAGGTGATGCATCACGGCAGAGTTATCGCTGGTATCTGTTATTCCGAACTCCATATTTACGCTTCTGCAAGAAATAAAAGCTTTATCAAAAAAATACTGTTTCAGGCTGCGGTGAGCGCTGCTTCCTTCAAAGCTTTTTGTGCGTGAAGAATATTCGCCGCCGATCATAAATAAGTGGATTGTCTGGGAGAAGGACAGAATATTGGCAATTTCCAGAGAATTTGTGACAACTGTCAGTTTTCTGTTGGAAATTTTGTTGGCAATAAACCATGCTGTGGTGGAGTTATCCAGATAAATAATCTCGCCTGTCTGGATCAAAGCGTCGCATTTAAGTGCGATTGTTTTCTTTTCCTCTGTTTTTAATACCTGTCTTGTGGAAATATCCAGATCGTTTTGGACTCCGTCCAGAATATAAGCTCCGCCATGAGTACGGATCAGGGCATGTTCTTTTTCCATGGCGCGCAGATCACGCCGTATTGTCTCGCGGGTTACGTTCATGCGCACTGCAAGATCTGCGATAGTGACGCTTTTGTTTTCCTGTAAAAGTTCTTTTATGAGATTTTGACGTGAAATTGCAAGCAAATAAGTTCCTCCTTTCTAGGATTAATAAGAAAATCCTGATGAAAAAATTGGCTGACATGTAAACAGCCGCAGTCCTTATTTTACTGGACTGCGGCTGTTTTGAAAAGCAGAATTATTTACAAATATAATTATTTAATCCCAGAATTTTGTAATAACCGGCCACAGCTCCCTGATCTTCGACTCCCTCACATTGTGCAGCGTGTACAGCAGCCTTTCCAAAAACCGGAACCATATTTTTTGTTGCTTCAACTCCGATCTTTGCAGCTTCAAGAGCTTTTGCGATCACTTCCTGTAAAGAAGCTCCTTCTTTTGCTGCCGCATCAGCTGCCTGAGCAGCTGGAAGAATGGAATCATAAATAGTACGCTGTCCCTGTTCACATTTACCTCTTTTCTGAACGCCTGCAGCGAAGCCTGTGAGATATGCAGCCAGCGCTGTGGCATCTATTTCAGTTTTTCCTTTCAGGGCTTTTCCACCTTCCATGATTCCGGTTGACATAAGAAAACCCATTGTTGAAGGGACCAGAGAGGACATTTTCATGCCGGATTTCATAAGAAGTTTTCCGATATCTCCGGCAGCGCCGGCGGATTCTTCGCGCATGATGTCGGGAAGAGAACCATATCCTTTGCTCATGGTAAGTCCCAGATCGCCATCGCCCAGACGGGCATCCATTTCGCATAATTCTTCTTTTTTTTCTACAAATAAATTTCCGATACTGGAAAATAAATCGGGAACCTGTTCAAAAAGGATTTTATCCATTTTTTATTCCTCCTCGGATATTTTATTTCTGACAGATGAATGGAGTGTTTACAGGGTGATCCATATATTTCTTTAATTCATCATTCATTTTACAGATAGAGATAGAAGCACCGGCCATTTCCATGGAAGTAGCGTATTCTCCTACGATTGTTCTGTAAACTTTGATTCCTCTGGAATTAAGAAGGTGTGTAACATCGTTGGACAGGATATATAACTCTTCGATAGAAGTAGCGCCAAGACCATTGATCAAAATGGAAACTTCTTCACCATCTGCTATAGGCATATCTTCAAGAAGTGTATTGAGAGATTCTTCTGCAATTTCGTGAGAAGTTTTGAGAGGTCCGTTCCATACACCCGGTTCTCCGTGAATACCCATACCCATGGCCATTTCGTTTTCTTTTAACTCAAAATTGGCATGTCCCACTTCTGGAATGATACAAGGGGTTAATGCAAAGCCTACTGTGCGGGTATTGTCCTTTGCCAGCTGTGCAGCTGCAAGAACATCGTCAAGAGAACCTCCTTCATCGGCTCTGGCACCTGCTGCTTTGAACATAAAATAGATTCCTGCAACTCCGCGGCGTGTAGCAGGATCTTTGTGAGAATTTACATCATCTGCTCCGACAATGCTTTTACATTCGATATCATCCATATCACAGAGGTCTGTAGCCATATCAAAAGTCATAATATCTCCAGTATAATTTCCGTACAGATATAAAACGCCTGCGTCAGACGCCACTTCTTTTGCAATATTGTAGATCTGTTCAGGTGACGGAGACTGGAAAACACCGCCTACGCCGCAACCATCGATCATTCCATCTCCTACATAGCCCAGAAACAGTGGGAGATGTCCGGAGCCACCGCCTGTAATGATCGCTACTTTACCTGGTTTTTTCTCTGCTCTGCAATAGCAGCGGAGATCGCCGGCAGCATATTTGACCTGATCAGAATGAGCGGAATAGATGCCTTTAAGCATATCGTCTACATAGTTTTCCGGTGCATTGATAATTTTTTTCATGAGATGCCTCCTTATTAATAATGTGTGATAAAAATAAATAATAAAACGGTCTTAAAAGGTAAAAACCTTAGGTTTTATAACTGTAATTTTAAATGGTTGAGTGTGTTTTGTCAATTAAAATGTACTAAAATGTTGTGTTTTTTGGCAAGAAATCATAGAAAATAAACAAAATAACACAATGCAAAAAATAATACATAAAATAAAAGAATGTCCCTTTGAGGAACATTCTTTTAACGTGTCTGAAGAAAAACTTTTAATCTGGGAAGCTGGTTATTAAGGATAAGAGTTTCCGGAAACATGAGTTGGTGAACGAATTCTTCGGCATAGGTGAAATCTCCAACATGTTCTTTTCCATGGCTGTCACTGGACAAAATAACAGGAAGCTGATATTTCTGACAGAGATACAGGATTCTGGCGGCATTGGCTCTTGTGTCTCCCCGATATCCCCCGGGTGCGAGGGAAGCTTCGTTTATTTCAAAAATAACATTTTCCTGTAAAGCTGCTTTTGCCAGCGTTTCATAATCTGCAGGGAAATGTGTATCGTCGCAGTGGCCGAGTATTTTTACTGCAGGATGTTTCATTGCGTTGATGTAAGCTTCTGTATTCTGAGATACAGAACCTGAACGGTAGTTCTGCCGATGCATACTGATGATGGCGTAATCCAGGTTGTTCAATAGTTCGTCTGACAGATCGGTATGTCCTGCACTGTCCAGGATGTTTAGTTCAACTCCGTAAAGAATATCTATGCCGAATCTTTTTCTGGGATAAAAAGGAAGGCTTCTGAAATAAGAAGAAGTTCCGGAAGCCAGAGTTCCCGGGCCGTGGTCAGAAATCCCAAGGAGTTTCAGTCCTTTTTTGCTGGCTGTTTTTGCCATGTCAGAGATGGTACAGGTAGTTCCGTGACCGCTGGCGATAGAATGTGTGTGGATGTCAGAAAGATACATTGTTTGTCTCCTTTCCAGAGCGGTTTCTATATATGATAAGAGCCTTACGGAAGATGCAAAGCTGTTGTTTGATGGTAACATTCGTTATATTCAAGTATGACAGATGAGGATTTAAATGTCAATGAGGAAACAAAATAAAAACAACTGAAATACAACAAAAATTAAATAAAAAACAACATAAATAAACGGTTGATATATGTTGAATTATGTTGACTTCGGGAAAAAGATAAGGTATAATGGAACTATATGAAAACATGGGGGCTTATTGCTGATCAATGACAGCGATAGCACTGTTTACTTATGCGTAGACAGTTACTTCATGAGAAAGGAGCAACATGGAAAAATTTCAAACATCAGACATTCCCAAATCTCCCAGAATCCAGAAACTGGTAGATGCATTATATGCAAATATGCCAGTGATCGAGTCTGCCAGAGCGAAGCTGATCACGGAATCCTATAAGGAAACGGAAGGAGAACCTATTATTACCCGCAGAGCGAAAGCTTTTGCCCATATTCTTCGCAATATTCCTATTATTATCCGTGATGATGAACTGATCGTAGGAAGTAGTACGATCGCACCAAGAGGATGCCAGACATTCCCGGAATTCTCTTATGAATGGCTGGAGGCTGAACTGGATACTGTTGCAACAAGAACAGCAGATCCATTTGAAATCGCAGAGGAGACTAAGGCTGAACTGAGGGAGGCAGATAAGTACTGGAAGGGAAAAACAACCAGCGAGCTTGCTACTTCCTATATGGCACCGGAAGCGATCAGAGCGATCGAACACAATATTTTTACACCTGGTAATTATTTCTACAATGGAGTAGGACATGTTACTGTAAAATATTGGGAAGTGCTGGAAATTGGATTTGAGGGAATTATGGCTAAGGCTCAGAAAGAGCTGGATAACTGTAATGTGGGTGATGGCGATTATGCCAGAAAATCTCATTTCCTTGAGGCAGTGATCTTAAGCTGTCAGGCAGTGATGGACTATGCAGACAGATACGCACAGCTTGCAAGAGAAATGGCAGGACAGACCAGTGATCCGGTCAGAAGACAGGAATTACTTGTGATTGCAGAAAACTGCAGCAAGGTACCAGCAAAGGGTGCCCGGGGCTTCTATGAAGCATGCCAGTCTTTCTGGTTTGTACAGCAGTTGATTCAGATGGAGTCCAGCGGACATTCTATTTCACCGGGACGTTTTGACCAGTATATGTATCCATATTATAAGAAGGATATGGAAGCAGGTACGCTCACCCGTGAGTTTGCACAGGAACTGATGGATTGTATCTGGGTAAAATTCAATGATCTGAACAAATGTCGTGATGCAGCCTCAGCAGAGGGATTTGCAGGATACAGCCTTTTCCAGAATCTGATCGCAGGAGGTCAGAATAAAGAGGGAGAAGATGTAACAAACGATCTTTCTATTATGTGTATCCAGGCATCTATGCATGTTCATCTGCCGGCACCATCACTTTCAGTGAGAGTATGGAATGGTTCCCCGCATGAATTCCTGATCAAGGCAGCAGAGCTTACCAGAACAGGAATTGGGCTTCCGGCATACTACAATGATGAAGTGATCATTCCGTCATTGCAGAACAGAGGATTATCCCTGGCTGATGCCAGAGAGTACAATATCATTGGCTGTGTAGAACCTCAGAAAGCAGGTAAGACAGAGGGATGGCATGATGCGGCATTCTTTAACATGTGCAGACCACTGGAACTTGTTTTTGCCAATGGTATGGATAAAGGTGAGATGGTGGGAATCCCTACAGGTGATGTCACAGAGATGAAAACTTTTGATGAGTTTTTTGATGCATATAAGAAACAGATGGAATACTGTATTTCACTACTTGTAAATGCAGACAATGCTATTGATGTGGCTCACGCTGAGAGATGTCCGCTGCCATTCCTTTCCTGTATGATAGATGATTGTCTGAAAGAAGGCAAATCTGTTCAGGAAGGCGGAGCTGTTTATAACTTTACAGGTCCTCAGGGATTTGGAATTGCCAATATGGCAGATGGGCTTTTTGCAGTCCGTAAACTGGTCTATGAGGATAAGAAAGTGTCCATGAAAGAACTGAAAGAAGCACTTGCATGGAATTATGATCAGGGACTTGATGCTCAGTCAGCAGGAGATATTGCCCAGCTTGTTATGAAGGCAATGCAGAAGGCTGGCAAAAATGTAGATGCTTCTACAGCAGAAACACTTCTGAGAACGCTTATCGGAATGAAACCGGGAGAACAGAAGACTCAGAGATTTAAAGAGATCCATGATATGATCGATGAGGTTCCGAAGTTTGGAAATGATATTCCGGAAATTGATTATTTCGCAAGAGAGGTTGCCTATACATATACAAAACCGCTTCAGAATTACAGCAATCCAAGAGGCGGTATGTTCCAGGCTGGTTTATACCCTGTATCTGCCAATGTACCGCTGGGCGGACAGACAGGTGCCACACCTGATGGAAGATATGCGCATACACCTGTTGCAGATGGTGTTTCGCCGTCTGCGGGCAAGGATGTGAAAGGACCTACAGCTGCAGCAACTTCTGTATCCAGACTGGATCATTTTATTGTATCCAACGGAACGCTCTTTAACCAGAAATTTCATCCATCTGCATTGTCAGGAAGAGAAGGACTGGAGAAATTTGTTGCGTTGATCCGTTCCTATTTCGATCAGAAGGGAATGCATATGCAGTTTAATGTAGTAGACAGAGAGACTTTGCTGGATGCACAGAAACATCCTGAGAAATACAAACATCTGGTAGTGCGTGTGGCTGGCTACAGTGCACTGTTCACTACACTTTCCCGTTCGCTCCAGGATGATATCATTCGCCGTACAGAACAGGGATTCTGATCCGAACGATAAGAATATATAAGAGCTGAAGAGAGGAAAAAGCATGGACTATTTGGATACAAAGGGCAGAGTGTTTGATGTCCAGCGATATTCCATTCATGATGGACCGGGCATAAGGACAATCGTATTTCTGAAGGGATGTGTCCTGCGGTGCAAATGGTGCTGTAATCCGGAATCTCAGGAATATAAGATCCAGACAATGAAGGTTCTGGGAGAAGATAAGATCATCGGACGTGACGTGACAGTCAGAGAGATGATTGAAGAGGTGGAGAAAGACAGGGCATATTATTACCGCTCAGGTGGAGGAATGACTCTTTCAGGTGGAGAGTGTCTGTGTCAGCCCGAGTTTGCGGCGGCTCTTCTGAGAGCTGCAAAGGAGAGAGGAATTTCTACTGCGATTGAGAGTATGGCCTGTGCGAAATGGGAAACCATCGAGATGATCCTGCCGTATCTTAATACTTATTTAATGGATATCAAACATACAAATACAGAGAAACATAAAAAATTTACAGGACGTTCCAATGAATTGATGATGGAAAATGCCAGAAAGGTGGCCCTTTCAGGAAAGACAAATCTGGTAATCCGCGTGCCTGTGATACCTACGTTTAATGACACAGTTGAAGAAATCCAGGGGATTGCAAGGTTTGCGGATACTCTTCCCGGAGTAAATAAGATCCATCTGCTTCCATATCACAGACTTGGACAGGATAAATATGAAGGACTGGGGAGAGCGTATCCCATGGGAGATATTGAACCGCCGTCTAAAGAACATATGGAAACGCTGAAAAAAGCAGTGCATGCAGTCAGCGGCCTGGACTGTCAGATTGGTGGCTGAGGATATGCAGCCCGAAAACATATGTGATAGCAGATGAAGTGTCGAAAAACAAAAAAACAAACAAAAACAACATAAAATAAAATACAAAAACAACATAAAACAACGGAATCGTATTGACTTTTTATGACTGATGATGTATAATTTCAAATAGAAATGCCAACCAAACAAATGCCTTAAGGAGGAAAAAAAGCATGGTAAACGAATACGAAATCAAAAAACAGATCTGTGACATCGGAAGAAGAATTTACAACCGTAACATGGTAGCTGCAAATGATGGAAACATCTCTGTAAAACTGAATGACAATGAATTCCTTTGCACACCTACAGGTGTATCCAAAGGTTTCATGACACCGGACTTTATCTGTAAAGTAGACAGAGAAGGAAATGTGATCCAGGCAAATCCGGGATTCAAACCATCTTCTGAAATCAAAATGCACATGAGAGTTTATGAGAAGAGACCGGATGTTGGTTCTGTTGTACATGCTCATCCGATTTATGCAACATCTTTTGCAATTGCAGGTATTCCGCTGACACAGCCGATCATGCCGGAAGCTGTTATCTCTCTTGGATGCGTTCCAATCGCTGAATATGGTACACCATCTACAATGGAGATCCCGGACAACCTTGAGAAATATCTTCCATATTTCGATGCAGTTCTTCTTGAAAATCACGGAGCACTGACATGGAGCACAGACTTAAATGCAGCTTACATGAAAATGGAATCTGTAGAGTTCTACGCACAGCTTCTGTATCAGTCAAAAGTTCTTGGCGGACCTAAGGAATTTGATGAGAAGAACATTGAGAAACTTTATGAAATTCGTCGTAAATTCGGTATGGCTGGTAAACATCCGGCAAACCTCTGCCTGAACAAAGACGGCAAGAACTGCCATAACTGCGGTGGAGCATGTCAGGACGGAGAATTCAAGAAATTCCCTGGATATCAGTATGATTTCGTTGGTGGCGATTCCAAACCGGCAGAGAATAATGCTGCATCTGATGCACAGTTAGTTGCTGAGATTACAAAACAGGTAATGGCTCAGTTAGGAATGAAATAAGAGCATAGATAATCAAGGAGGACAGTCTCATGCCAATTAATGAGAATATGGTACAGGAAATTGTACAGGAAGTTATGGCAAAAATGCAGATAGCAGACGCTCCGACTGGCAAACATGGCATTTTTAAAGAAATGAATGATGCAATTGAAGCTGCCAAGAAATCACAGCTTATTGTAAAGAAAATGTCCATGGATCAGAGAGAAAAAATTATTACCTGCATTCGTAAGAAAATAAAAGAAAATGCAGAAGTAATGGCACGTATGGGTGTGGAAGAAACCGGTATGGGAAATGTAGGAGATAAGATTCTCAAACATCATCTCGTAGCTGATAAGACACCAGGAACAGAAGTTATTACAACAACTGCATGGTCAGGAGACAGAGGATTAACTCTTATTGAAATGGGACCTTTCGGTGTGATCGGTGCTATTACTCCATGTACTAATCCAAGTGAAACAATTTTATGTAATACAATGGGAATGCTTGCAGGAGGAAATACAGTTGTATTTAATCCTCATCCGGCAGCAATCAAGACTTCCATTTATGCGATCAATCTTCTGAATGAAGCATCATTAGAGTCCGGCGGACCGGATAATATTGCGGTTACTGTAGAGAAACCTACTCTTGAAACCAGCAATGTAATGATGAAACATAAAGACATCCCGCTTATTGCAGCAACCGGCGGACCTGGAGTTGTAACTGCAGTTCTTTCTTCAGGCAAACGTGGCATTGGTGCAGGTGCAGGAAATCCTCCGGCACTTGTTGATGAAACAGCTGACATTCGTAAAGCGGCAACAGACATTGTAAACGGATGTACATTTGATAACAATCTTCCATGTATCGCAGAGAAAGAGATCGTAGCAGTTTCTTCTATCGTAGATGAGCTGATGCATTATCTTGTAACTGAGAATGACTGTTATCTTGCATCTAAAGAAGAACAGGATAAACTTACAGAAGTAGTTCTGGCAGGCGGAAAACTGAACCGTAAATGTGTTGGACGTGATGCAAGAACACTCCTTTCCATGATCGGAGTAAATGCACCTGCAAATATCCGCTGCATCGTGTTTGAGGGACCAAAGGAACATCCTCTGATCACTACAGAGCTTATGATGCCAATCCTTGGTGTTGTAAGAGCGAGAGATTTCGATGATGCAGTAGAGCAGGCAGTATGGTTAGAGCATGGCAATCGTCATTCAGCACATATTCATTCAAAGAATATTGATAATATCACAAAATATGCGAAAGCAATCGATACAGCAATCCTTGTAAAGAATGCTCCATCTTATGCAGCATTAGGATTTGGCGGTGAAGGTTATTGTACATTTACGATCGCAAGCCGCACAGGTGAAGGTCTTACATGCGCAAGTACATTTACCAAGAGAAGACGCTGCGTAATGGCAGACAGTCTCTGCATTCGCTAAAAACAGAATGTCAGGGTCAGAAAGCATTTGCTCTTTTGGCCCTGGTATCAGAAAAGTAAGGGAGAAAGAACATGGACATGAATAATGTAAATATAGAAGAAATCGTGAAACAGGTTCTCTCCGGCATGACAGGAAACGCACCGGCAGCAACAGCAGCACCGGCAGCATCAACTGGAATCCCGAAGACAGCCAGAGTAGCTGTATTAACTGAAAAAGAGCATTTTGAACTGAAAGAATATCCAATCCCTCCACTTGGAGATGATGACATTCTTGTTAAAGTTGAAGGATGCGGTGTGTGCGGTACAGATGCACATGAATTCAAGAGAGATCCATTTAACCTGATCCCTGTAGCACTTGGACATGAAGGTACAGGTGAGATCGTGGCAATGGGTAAAAACGTTAAAGTGGATACAGCAGGAAAACCTGTAAAGGTTGGCGATAAAGTCGTTACCTGTATGATCTTCAAAGATGATCCTGATATCACAATGTTCGACCTGAACAAGAAAAATGTAGGCGGAGCTGATGTATATGGTCTTCTTCCGGATGATGATGTACATCTTAACGGATGGTTCTCTGATTACATCTTCTTAAGAGGTGGAAACTTCGGAACAACATTCTTTAATGTAAGCGATCTGGATCTGGATTCAAGAATCCTTATCGAGCCATGTGCAGTACTTGTACATGCAGTAGAGAGAGCTAAAACAACAGGAATCCTGCGTTTCAACAGCAGAGTTGTAGTTCAGGGCTGCGGACCTATCGGTCTGATCTGTATCGCAGTACTTCGTACTCTGGGTATTGAGAATATCTGCGCAGTAGACGGAAATGAAAAACGTCTTGAGTTTGCCAAGAAAATGGGAGCTGATACAAGCGTTAACTTCATGAACTGCAAAGGTATCGATGAACTGACAGAAGCTGTAAAGGAAGCACAGGGTGGACATCTTGCAGACTTTGCATTCCAGTGTACAGGAAATCCGAAAGCTCATGCAAATATCTACAAATTTATCCGCAATGGCGGTGGTCTCTGTGAACTTGGCTTCTTCATCAATGGTGGAGATGCTACTATCAATCCACACTTTGACCTCTGCTCCAAAGAAATCAACCTGGTTGGTTCCTGGGTTTACACACTCAGAGATTATGTAACAACATTTGATTTCCTTAAGAGAGCAAAAGCAATCGGCCTTCCAATGTCTGAACTGATCACAGATAAATTCCCGTTAGAGCAGATCAATGAAGCTCTTCAGACTAATCTGGCAATGACAGGACTTAAGATTGCGGTTGTGAATAAATAACAGACCTGGCAATAGAGGAGAAACAAAATGGCAGAAGCTGTAGGAATTTTAGAGGTATTCGGGCTGGTAACAGCCTTTGTAGCAGGCGATGCCGGATGTAAGGCGGCAAATGTCCGCATGGAGGTTTTTGATAAGAATAAACCAGCCAATGCTGACAGCCTGCCGGTACCGCTCCTTGTCTGCATTAAATTCAGAGGAAGTGTAACTGATGTTACAGCAGCTGTGGAAGCAGGCATGGAAGTTGCAAACAGAATGACTGGTGTGGTACAGCACTATGTAATTCCGAACCCGGAAGAGGGAACGGCAAAAATGCTGAAAATCAGTGCCCTGGATAAGGAATAGCAGTTGCATATCCTTCGGGTATCAGTTAGAATAGAAACAGACAATTAGTGTAGATTCAGGAGGAAGATAAAATGGCACAGGAAGCATTAGGAATGGTAGAAACCAGAGGACTTACAGCAGCGATCGAAGCTGCAGATGCAATGACAAAGGCAGCTGAAGTCGCATTAGTAGGAACAGAGAAGATCGGATCCGGACTTGTAACAGTTATGGTTCGCGGAGATGTTGGAGCTGTTAAGGCTGCAGTAGAAAGCGGAAGTGCAGCTGCATCCAGACTTGGTGAATTAGTAGCTACACATGTAATCCCGAGACCTCATACAGACGTAGAGAAAATCCTTCCAAGCATCTGACCAGCAGATTAAGAAATAAAGGAGTTCGCTCATGAGTAAATCATACGGATTTATAGAAATCACAGGTGTTGTTGCAGCAATCGATGCTCTGGACATCATGTGCAAAACTGCAGACGTTGAGCTGGCGTCATGGGAACGTAAGCTGGGCGGACGACTGGTTACTATTATAGTTGAGGGCGATGTATCTGCAGTAACAGAGGCAGTAAATGCAGCTGTGGCAGGTGCAATCAAGAAACCGGCAAGTTATGCAGTGATTGCCCGTCCCCATGAAGAAACAGTCAAAATGGTGGAACTGAGTGCAAGTCGTTGGAAGAACAAGGATATGCAGGGGGATGAATGATGGCTGAAGAAAAGAAACCGGGAATAGGTGATACAGCCCCTGGAAAAGCGGCCGCTCGCAAAAAGACCAGGAGTACGGCAGGAAGAGCAAAAGCTTCTGTGAAAAAAGAAGAAAAAGTTCAGAAACCGGATACAGCGGCTAAGGAAACAGATAAAACAGAATCCCAGACAGAAAAGATAACAGAAACATCATCTCATAAGGAGGAAAAAAGAATGACACAGGAAGCATTAGGAATGGTAGAAACCAGAGGACTTACAGCAGCTATCGAAGCAGCAGACCAGATGTGTAAAGCAGCTAACGTAGCATTAGTAGGAACAGAGAAAATCGGATCCGGACTTGTAACAGTTATGGTTCGCGGAGACGTTGGAGCTGTTAAATCAGCAGTAGAAAGCGGAAGCGCAGCTGCATCCAGACTTGGTGAATTAGTAGCTACACACGTAATTCCGAGACCACATACAGATGTAGAGAAAATCCTGCCTGTATTAAAATAATAGATCCGTCATTTCTGACAGAAAGCAGGTGTATTCTTGGAAACAAATAATATTGAACTGATTACCAGAATGGTTCTTCAGGCAATCGATAAGAATGAGAAAAAAGGCGATGGTTTCGTAGTTCCTATCGGAGTTTCTGCAAGACACATTCACCTGACACAGGAACATGTAGAAGCATTATTCGGACCTGGATATCAGCTTACAAAGAAAAAAGATCTGATGGGCGGTCAGTTTGCTTCTAATGAGACAGTTACCATTGTGGGACTGAAACTTCGTGCCATTGAGAATGTAAGAATCCTTGGACCTGTACGTAAAGCTTCACAGGTTGAAGTATCTGCTACAGATGCCATCAAACTTGGAATGAATGTTCCGGTCCGTGAATCAGGAGATGTTGCAGGAAGTGCACCGATAGCAATTGTAGGACCAAAAGGTGCTATTTATCTGAAAGAGGGATGTATCGTGGCAATGCGCCATATACACATGTCTCCGAAAGATGCACAGGCTGCAGGTGTTAAAGATGGTCAGATCGTATCAGTAAAAGCAGATAACGAAAGAGGAACAATTTTTAATCAGGTTAAGATCCGTGTGGATGACAGTTTTACACTGGAAATGCACATTGATACAGATGAAGCGAATGCAGCAAAAATTGCCACAGGCAATACAGTAACAATTATTAAATAACAATATCGGAGGGCCAAAGGTCAGAAAGCCGTTCGTGCCTGCACGATAAGGCTTTGGCCGGAAACCCTTGAATATTAATTTGGGGGCAGAATCTTTTGCCCCCAAAAGTCATTATAAGAAATAATTTGGAGGCTCATATGATCGTAGGCAAAGTTGTGGGAAGCGTGGTATCCACGCGAAAATGTGAAAAACTGATAGGAAGCAAATTTATGATTATCGAGCCTGTGCATCATATGAAAGGTGACCTCAGCCAGCTGGTGGCGATCGATATGATTGGAGCCGGAGTTGGTGAATATGTATTGGTGGCACAGGGAAGCGCAGCAAGAATTGGCTGCGGCGTAGAAACAGCACCGGTGGATGCGGCAATTGTTGGTATCATCGATGACGGTGCAGGATTGGAGTAACGCCATGGAAATCAAAGAATTACAAGATATTATACAGCAGAATGGTGTAGTGGGTGCCGGTGGAGCCGGATTCCCTACTTATATGAAGCTTACAGATAAAGCTGATACCATTCTTATGAACTGTGCAGAGTGTGAACCATTGCTGAAGTTACACAGACAGTTATTGGAGAAACATGCATATGAAATTATGAAAACATTCCATATGATCCAGGAGACTGTAGGTGCTTCTGAGGCAATTATTGGAATCAAGAAATCTTATGTACAGACAATCCAGGCATTAAATCAGCATATTGAAGAATTTCCTGGAATGAGACTCCATCTTCTGGATGAAGTTTATCCTATGGGAGATGAAGTTGTGCTTATTTATGAGGCAACAGGACGTGTTGTAAGACCGGGAGGACTGCCGATTGAGCAGGGTGTGGCTGTATTTAATGTCGAAACAGTTTATAATGTATATCGTGCTGTAGAAGAAAAACAGCCGGTTACAGACAAATATGTGTCTGTTGTTGCAGAAGTAAGTGATCCTGTTACAGTACGGGTTCCGCTGGGATGCACCCTGGAGGAAGTTGTAGCTCAGGCAGGCAGCACAACAGTGAAGGATCCTGTTTATTTCGTAGGTGGTCCGATGATGGGCCGTATTGGAAATGGATCAGATCCTGTGACAAAGACAACAAATGCTATTCTGGTTTTACCAAAAGACCATCTTATTGTAGCGAAGAAACAGCGTACTTCTGCTATAGATTTAAAACGTGCAGCATCTATCTGCTGCCAGTGTAATACATGTACAGATTTATGTCCGCGACATAATCTGGGACATCCGATCGACCCTGCAAGATTTATGCGGGCTGCGTCAAACAATGATTTCAGAGATGTGAACCCATATATTGATGCTTCTTTCTGCAGCTCCTGTGGTGTGTGTGAAATGTATGCATGTCCTCAGAGTCTTGCACCAAGAACTCTTCTGGCAGATATGAAGGGTGGACTGAGAAAAGCAGGCATCCGCCCGCCTCAGGGAGTACAGCCAAAACCGGTACAGGAATCCAGAGAATACCGTAAGGTTCCGGAAGAACGTCTGATGGCACGTCTGGGACTTACAAAGTATGATAAGGATGCACCTCTGAAAGAAGAACTTGTACAGGTTAATAAAGTAAAAGTATTGCTGAGCCAGCATATCGGAGCACCTGCGCAGGCAGTTGTCAAAGCTGGTGATCAGGTAAGCAGAGGACAGATGATCGCACAGCCTGCACAGGGACTGAGCGTTGGAATCCATGCTTCTGTCAGCGGTAAAGTCACAGAAGTCACAGATAGTTATATTATCATTGCAGTAAAGTAGAAAGGACGTGCACAAAATGAGTAAAGCAATCGGAATGATTGAATTTAAAACCACAGCTACAGGCGTTACTGCAGCAGATGCTATGGTAAAAACATCTGAGGTAGAGATCGTCGAGGCACAGACCGTATGTCCTGGTAAATATATTGCAATTATTACCGGTGACTTAAGTGCTGTAAAAGCAGCCGTTGATACGGCAACAACTACATATGAGGATAAATGTATTGACAGTTTTGTACTGGGTAATCCTCATGAGTCAATTTTCCCTGCAATTTATGGAACCACACAGGTGGAAGATATCAGTGCGCTGGGAATTCTTGAAACATATGATGCGGCTTCCATTATTGAGGCAGCAGATCAGGCAGCGAAGACTGCGATCGTAGATCTGATCGAACTTCGTATTGCAAAAGGTATGTGTGGAAAATCTTATATGATGATCACAGGAGAAGTTTCAGCAGTAGAAGCATCCATAGAGAGAGCAAAAGAGTTTGTTGCTTCAAAGGGAATGTATCTGGATTCTTCAGTTATCGCACATCCTGACAGAAGAATGATAGACAGCTTATTATAAAAATTCCTGAGACTGTTCGGTGCTTATGCTGACAGATGATGCCGGACAGTTACAGAGTCTTCGAAAAAAGGAGGCAAAAAAGATGCTTGCGTTAGAGAGAAGAAATCAGATTCTTGAGAAACTGCAGATAGAGAAGCGGGTGGTGGTAAGTGAACTGAGCCAGCTGTATAAGGTTTCTGAAGAGACGATACGCCGTGATCTTGATAAACTGGAAAAAGAGGGACTTGCAATTAAAAGCTATGGCGGTGCTGTGATTAATGAGGATGTGAGTATCGATTTGCCTTTTAATGTCCGCAAGAATCAGAATGTAACAGGAAAGCAGAGAATGGCAGAACTGGCTGCTTCCCTTGTGAAGGACGGTGACCATATTTTTCTTGATGCCAGTACTACTGCAGTGTTTATTGCAAAGGCTTTGAAGGAAAGAGAAAGGCTTACTGTGATTACCAATTCCCTGGAGATATTGTTGGAATTGGCTGATGTATCCGGCTGGAATATTATTTCCACAGGAGGGGTCATGCAGGAAGGGTATCTTGCTTTTCTTGGATCTAAAACAGATGAGTCCATACGCTCTTATTATGTAGACAAAGTCTTTATCTCATGCAAGGCACTGGATCGGGAGTGGGGCATTATGGAATCTCAGGAAGCATTTGGTTCCACAAAGAGAGCAATGCTGAATTCCGGACGAAAAAGAATTCTGGTTATTGACAGTTCTAAATTTGATCAGACAGCATTTTCTGTCTGCGGCAGTGTGAAAGATATAGACGTTGTGGTGACAGATAAGAAACCTGCAGAACGCTGGAGAGCGTACTTCGAAGAAAAAGGAGTAGAGTGCAAGTATCCTGTCTGATACGGAAAAAAGGAGTATTAAATAATGAATACTTTCGAGATGAAAACAGCGATACATTTTGGTGATAATGCGCTGGAAAGATTAAAACAGATCCCGTATAAAAGGGTTCTGATCATTACAGATCCATTTGTTGTACAGAGTGGGATGATTGATTTGATCACTACTCCTTTAAACAGTGCTGGTATTGAGTATGACATTTTCCATGATGTTGTGCCGGATGCCCCTGTAGATAAGATTGCAGTAGGGGTAAAGAAATTTCTTGAGTATCAGCCGGAGGCTGTTGTCGCAGTTGGCGGAGGTTCTGCGATCGATTCCTCCAAAGCAATCAGAGAATTTGCATTAAAGATCAACAATTATGGAAAAGTAGGCCTGATCGCAATCCCGACTACAAGTGGTACAGGATCAGAGGTGACTTCTTTTGCAGTGGTAAATGATACAGCGGCACATGTGAAGTATCCGTTGATTTCAGACAGTCTGACTGCAGATGAAGCAATTCTGGATGCAGAGCTTGTAAAGAGTGTTCCGCCATCTATTACAGCGGATACAGGCATGGATGTATTCACACATGCGCTGGAATCTTATGTAAGTACAGCACATAATGAATTTTCTTCAGCACTTGCAGAGAAGGCGATAGAAATCTGCGGCGTATTTTTGTTGAGAGCATATCTGGACGGCAGTGATATGCATGCTCGTAATAAGATGCATGTAGCTTCCTGTCTGGCTGGGTTATCATTTAACACTGCCGGACTGGGAATCACCCACAGTATGGCACATCAGCTGGGAGCAATGTTCCATATTCCGCATGGAAGAGCAAATGCGATGCTTCTTCCGCATATCGTAGAATTTAATGCTGATATTAATAAACACAGTAAGAGTCAGAAAGAATATCTTCCGGCCGTAAAGAGATATGCAAATATTGCGCATATTCTTGGCCTGAGTAATTACAATAAGGTAATGACAGTGCGTTCCCTGGTGAACTGGATTCAGTTTATGCAGAAAGAAATGAATATTCCTCTGACAATACAGGAACTTGGAACGATTGCACCGGAAGAGTATTTCGCAGCAATTGACAAGATGGCAGAGGCAGCACTTGCAGATGCCTGTACTGTGAACAATCCAAGAGTTCCTACAAAAGAAGATATTGTAAAGATTTATACAAAATTATGGTCATTCTAAGGAAAGTGGGTCTGGCCTGAAATAAACCAGACCTTTTTTCCTGACTACAGGCAGATGCGGACTGCCGCTGATACCAGATACAGGAGTGGAGTGTATATGAGTATTTATACAAAACGGGGAGACAGAGGAATTACAGATATGGCTCATACCAGTAATATTTCCAAGTCCGATGATCGTATCCGGTTGCTGGGTACTATTGATGAGTTGAACAGCCATATTGATCTTGTGAGAAGTATGCTTTCTCAGGCAGAAGTGATCTCATTATTGGAAAATATACAGAATAACCTGAATCTGATCGCAGCGGGAGTCAGCAATCCCTACGACAGGAACAGCAGGATCAGTGAGAAAGAAACAGCATTTCTGGAAACTGAGACAGACAGGATGGAGGCACTTTGTGCACAGCCGGTTCCGGAGAAGCTTACAGGAAAGAATCGCCTGGCAGCGGAGATTGAGATCACCCGTGCTGTTGCCAGAAGAGCAGAGCGTTGTCTGGCGCAGGTCAGTGTAAAATTCGGAGCAGATAATGAGAGTAAAAAATTTCTAAACCGTCTTTCGGACTATCTGTATATTCTTGCCAGATATACAGAGAATGAGTCAGGATCTGTGCATGCAGAACAGACAGGAGACAGAGTTCAGACTTTAAGCGCAGAAAATACAGGAAGTGAAGCTGTATCTACAGCAGAGCAGCCTGATAATACTGCAGATGCTGTGCAAAAAGCAGCAGACATCAATGAGGCAGTTATTCAGGAGGTTCTTAAACGTATGGGAATACAGAGCAGAATTACATTAAATACAGCAAAGAAACTGATAGAGAAGCTGGAGCAGGAGGCACTGCGCAGGGGACAGCATGCAGTGATCGCTGTCTGCAATCCGGAAGGAAATCCGGTAGCAGTCCATGTTATGGATGGGGCTTTTATTGTCAGCTTTGATGTGGCAATGAAGAAAGCATACACTGCTGTTGCTGTTAAGATGTCCACTATGGAACTGTCAAAGCTTGCACAGCCAGGGGAAACTTTTTATGGAGTTGACAAACTGGATGGGGGCAAGATTGTTATTTTCGGTGGAGGTATTCCGCTGAAATCTGGTGACACTATTATTGGCGGTCTGGGGATCAGCGGCGGTACAGGCAAAGAAGATCACAGTCTGGCAGAGTATGGACAGGCTGTTTTGAATGAACTGATGTAAGCGGAGAAATCCAGTTAAAATCGTATCAATAGTAAACAGAATAAAAACAAAAAAGAAATGAAAAAAGATCAGAACAGTTGAGGGAAACACTGCTCTGATCTTTTGTGTTATCTTCGTTTATATTTTCCGGGAGTAATGCCTTTGTATTTTTTGAAAGTACGGATGAAATAGCTGAGATCATTAAAACCATTCCTGTAAGCAATTTCAGTAATTGAATCGTCAGTGGTGGTCAACTGATAGCATGCTTCTTCAATTCTTTGTCTGTTAAGATAATCCATAGGAGTCTGATGGGTCATTTCCGAGAAAAATCTGCAGAAATATTTTGGGGACATGGAGACAGAGGCTGACAGTTCCTGAAGAGTGATAGAATTGGTATAGTTTTTCTCAATAAATTCAAGAACCTGTTTTAACTGCAAAATGCGCTTATAATCCCTGCGTGTTTTCTGGGGATTTTCAATAAAGTAATGATTGCTAAAAATCAAACCAAAAAAGTGGTAAAATTGTCCAAATACAGTCAGCTCATATCCTGGCTTTTTTTCATATACAGCCTGAAATAAGGTGGAAATACAATCAAGGATCTTAGGATGTTCTGCTGTGAAATATGGAAAAAGCATCATTTCCTGGTGAAGGATCTTCTGAATATATTCTCCGCATACAGGATTATTTTTCAGAAATGTATTGATATCAAAAACAATGCACTGATAAACACAATCATGAGGAATTCCGGAATGAAGAATCCCGCTATGTACAAAAATAACATCATTTTCTGATGCAGTAAAACTTTTTTCGTCTAAAGTGACGGTGATAGAGCCTTTCAGAATGCGAATAATTTCATATTCTACGTGCCAGTGGTAGGACATGACATATCTTGGATGTGTGTGGTCAATATGATGAAATTCAAATGGAAACTCATAAGTGCCTCTTGGACGATCTTCGTTATGGTCTAAATCATGCAAAATAAATTGCCTCCTCTTTAAAATTTACAGAAATTTTGAACTTAAAACAGAAAAGGTGAATATTATACTATTTTTTGCTATTATAACACAAGTAATTTCAGGAATGCAATTATATAATAGATATCAGTAACAAAGGTGAGTTATTGGTTACTGTTCACTTGTAATATCCCGCGTAGCGTGTTACTGAGAACGGAGTGAACAGCAACAGTTGTTGAGAACGAAATAACAGTAACTTACTGAGGAACAGCAGAGGTGTAATCTTAGGGGTAATATCAGGAAGGATATTCCTGTGATAAGATTATAACAATTAATTTCAGGAGGTATTTTATTATGGCAAAGAGCAGATTAATCGGCAGCTATCCGGTAATCGGAATCAGACCTACTATCGATGGTCGTAGAGGAGCATTGGATGTTCGTGGATCTCTGGAAGATCAGACAATGAACATGGCAAAATCAGCTGCTAAATTATTCGAAGAGAATTTAAGATATTCCAACGGTGAACCTGTTAAGGTTGTAATCGCTGATACAACAATCGGACGTGTTGGTGAGAGCGCTGCATGTGCAGATAAATTCCGCAGAGAAGGCGTTGATATCACTCTTACAGTTACACCATGCTGGTGCTACGGTGCTGAGACAATGGATATGGATCCCACAGACAATCAAAGCTGTATGGGGATTCAATGGAACAGAAAGACCTGGTGCTGTATATCTTGCATCTGTACTTGCAACACATGCACAGAAGGGACTTCCGGCATTCGGTATCTATGGACATGATGTTCAGGAAGCTGATGACACATCTATTCCGGAAGACGTTAAAGAAAAACTGTTAAGATTCGGCCGCGCAGCAGTTGCTGCAGCATCCATGAGAGGAAAATCCTATCTGCAGATCGGTTCTGTAACAATGGGTATCGGCGGATTTATCATTGATTCCGATTTCATCGAATCTTATCTTGGAATGAGAGTTGAGTCTGTTGATGAGGTAGAGATCATCCGTCGTATGACAGAAGGTATCTATGATCACGCAGAATTTGAGAAAGCTCTGAAATGGGCAAAAGAAAACTGCAAGATCGGCTGGGACAAGAACCCTGAAGAACTTCAGTTCTCAGCTGAAAAGAAAGAAGAGCAGTTCGAGTTTGTTGTTAAGATGGCAGTTATCATCAAAGAACTGATGAACGGCTGTGACAACCTTGATCCTGCATTCTCTGAAGAAGCAATCGGACACAATGCTCTGGCAGCTGGTTTCCAGGGACAGAGACAGTGGACAGACTTCTATCCGAACGGTGACTTTGCAGAAGCTATGCTGAATACTTCCTTTGACTGGAACGGAGCACGTGAGCCATACATCCTGGCTACAGAGAACGATGTTCTTAACGGACTTGGAATGATGTTCATGAAACTTCTCACAAACAGAGCACAGATCTTCGCTGATGTTCGTACATACTGGAGCCCGGAGGCTGTTAAGAAAGCTACAGGATATGATCTTGAAGGCGTTGCTAAAGAAAACGGTGGATTCCTGCATCTGATCAACTCTGGTGCTGCATGCCTTGATGCTAATGCACGTGCTAAAGAAGCTGATGGAACACCGGTTATGAAACAGTGGTGGGATATTACAGAAGAAGACCAGAAAGCAATCATGGAAAACACAGAATGGTGTATGGCTGATAACGGATACTTCCGTGGCGGCGGATACTCCAGCCGTTATGAGACAGTTGCTCAGATGCCTGCAACAATGATCCGTCTTAACCTTGTGAAAGGACTTGGACCGGTTCTGCAGATCGCTGAAGGATGGACAGTAGCTCTTCCTGAAGAAGTATCTGATAAACTTTGGAAACGTACAGACTATACATGGCCATGTACATGGTTCGCTCCAAGATGTGATGGCAAAGAAGGACCGTTCAAGACAGCTTATGATGTAATGAACAACTGGGGTGCAAACCACGGTGCAATCTCCTACGGACACATCGGTGCAGACCTTATCACAATGTGCTCTATGCTGAGAATCCCGGTATCCATGCACAATGTTCCTGAGAAAGATATTTATCGTCCGGCAGCATGGAATGCATTCGGAATGGATAAAGAAGGTGCTGACTTCAGAGCCTGCAAGAACTATGGACCTCTTTACAAATAATAGAATAAATTAATAAAATGAAATAATAATAAATCCACTGTTTTATCAGCAAAATGCGATAGACAGTGGATTTATTTTAAAATCTTTTTTGAGTGGTTTTATATATAATAAATGCGGCACCTGCCGAATGACAGATGCCGCATTTATGAATATATATTATGTGTATGTGTGTATAGTATTTGAGGCGTTAATATTTACACTGTAAATATTAACAATTGATTGTCAATTATTATTTATTTGCGAAGAAAAGATGAAGATTAAAATCAGTCGTTGATCACAACGCCTTTCTGAAGCATAATGTTTGCATACAGAGCTTTTTCACCTGTAGAGATAATGCAGTATGCAGTTTTAGCTTCGTCATAGAATGCAAAACGCTCGATATTTCCAACAGCCTTATCGCCACGCTCATCATGTTTTGCTATGATTTCTTTGTAAGTATCCCAGATAGGGGTTTCTACAGTGTCACCAGGCATTACTTCCATAAGATTTACAGGATGTTCTACATATGTATCCAATGGGAAGAGCTTTAAGATTGCATCAAGGATTTCAGGTACGCCATGTCCGTCGCAACGGATTGTGATCGCATTTTTTCCCATAGACTCAACCGGGAAGTTGCCGTCTGCGATAACAAGGCGGTCGCTGTGGCCCATTTCACATAAAACCTTGAGTAATTCCGGTGATAAAATTTCAGGAATTCCTTTTAACATATTTATATTCTCCTTTCAAAAAAGAATTTCCACAGATAAAAATCTATGTAACATCTATAAAATAGTTTAGTAGGACAAATAAGATTAATCAAGGCAATATTTTACAGAAAAAGTGTAAATTTTTATGCTTTTGCCGGATAGGGGGGAGGGTTATTCAGAATGGGGAGAACAGTGTCATTTCAATTATGTAAGGTTCACAAAATCTTATAAATATGGTATTATATTAACATCAGATAGCAGAGGATGCAGCGAGTATCTGAAGGATTATGAGGCATTGAAATGCGGGGCAATGCCAAAGCTAATGGGGGATAAAAATTTAATATGTACAAGATATTATTGGTGGATGATGAAATCCTGGTCAGGGATGCGATCAGGGAGAACATTGACTGGAAAAGTCTGGACTGCGAGCTTGTGGGGGATTGCGAAAATGGCAGACAGGCTGTAGAATTTATTCAGACGCATGAAGTGGATATTGTATTGACAGATATCTGTATGCCATATATGGATGGTATGGAGTTGAGTGAGTTTCTTCATGATAACTATCCGGATATTCTTATTGTGATATTCAGTGGTTTTGGAGAATTTGAATATGCGAAAAAAGCAATACGCTATAATGTAAGCGAATATATGCTTAAACCTGTCACTGCATCTGAACTGACAAAGGTGATACGGAATATGAAAGAGAAACTGGATTCCAGAAAGAAAGAACAAAGGAAAATAGAATCTCTTGCACAAACTTCTCAGGATTATCATAAAAATGCAGACATTATCAGGTCAAAGGCACTGGAAACTCTTGTGAACTGTACAAGAGACGTACAGGTAAGCCTTCAGGAACTGAAGAAGCTGGGAATTTGTTTTGACTGTTCCAGTTACAGAGTGGCTGTTTTTGATATGGATACTTATTCAGAATTATATCAGGTTGATATGAATAAACAACAGGAAAGTGCATTGATGGCATTTGTACTTTTTAATGTAAGCAATGAAATTTTAACAAAAGAGAAGGCTGGTGTTGCGTATCAGGAAGGCAGCAATCGTGTCTGTATTATATTTACAGGCAACAAGTCAAGAGAATTTGGTGCAAAAATACATAATATCTGTCAGGAAATTCAACAGAAAGTAAAAGAAGTAATAGGGATCGAGACATCTATAGGGATCGGAAGCTGGGTCAGATCTCCTCAGGATATGATTTATTCCTATAAACTTGCTGAGAAAGCTCTCCGTTATCGATATCTTCTGGGCGGTAGTCTTCTTTTTGATATGGAAGAGAAGAAAACTGACAACAGTATCAATATTGTAAGAGAACTGGAAATTCTGACGGATGAGATGAAGGCAGGAAACAGACAGGAGGTAACAGAAATTCTGGAGGAGATAGAGAATGAGATAAAGGGTGCGCTGGTAGAGAAAAGTTATGCCTGTATTTATCTTCAACAGGTGATTCGTGCCATTGGAAATACCTGTCAGTCTTTGAGTGATGATCCTGAGGAAGTCATTGCTCAGAGAGAGAAACTTCTGAAAGATGTTTCCCAGGCAAAAACTTTTGATAATGCAGCTGCACTTGTAAGGCAATATGCCGGAAATGTATTTGAATCCCTTCAGGATCTTAACAGTTCCAGTGGACAGAGACAGGGAATGCTTGCAATGGATTATATCCAGAATAATTATATGGATACAAACCTCAGCCTGAACAGCATCTGTTCTTATCTTAATATCAGTACCAGTTATTTCAGCACTATTTTTAAGGAGATGACAGGGGAGACATTTATTGAGGCACTTACCAGGACCAGGATGGAGAAAGCTAAGGAGCTGCTGGAAAATACAACAATGAAGAATTATGAGATTGCTGAGAAAGTGGGATTTTCGGATCCCCATTATTTTGGGATCTCCTTTAAAAAGATGACAGGAAAAACGCCTACCGAATATGCAAGGGAGAAACGTCGATGAAGGGGAGTGGAATGACCGGAAGGATTCCTTCAAAATTTAAAAGTATCCAGAGCTCGATCTTCTGTGCAGTTTCAATCTTGGTATTAAGTGCAGTTCTGGTTGTGACACTGGTATCTCTTCGATATACGAATTCCTCAATTTATGAGAATTCTGTTATGTATACACAAACGATCATTAAACAGCTGAATCAGAATATAGATTCATATATCAGTTATATGGATAATATTGCATCTGTGATCGCAGGAAGCGGAGATGCCTATAAATATCTGTACAGAGAGAATGTACATGGTTCCACAGAGGACGAGAATTACAGTGCTTACAGGCAGCGCCTGGTGGAGCAGTTTAAGACCATCCTGAAAGGAAGGGATGATATCAGAAATATCGGAATTGTCCGGGCGGATAAGAACAGTCCGTCTTTATTTGACAATGGAGTATCTGTGAGAAATGCATATTTGGATTCTTAATACACAGGCATGGTATGCAGACGCAGTGGGAAAATACGATCAGTATAATCTCACATCTTCTCATGTGCAGAATGTGATAAAGGGTGAAAGACCATGGGTGATCACACTCAGCAGAGGAATCCGCAATTATACAGGAACAACAGCAGATGACGGAGTTGTTTTTCTGGATCTGAACTACAGTGCCATCAGTGAGCTTTGTGCACAGAGCAGTATGGGCGATAAGGGTTATGTTTTTATTCTTGATCAGGATGGAAATATTGTTTATCATCCCAGACAACAGCAGCTTTATAATGAATTGCAGACAGAGAATATTTCTCTTGTTATGAATGCAGAATCAGATATTGTAACTGTGGGAAAGGGAGATGATGAAAAAATTTATGCACTGTCTCATTCTGAAATCACAGGATGGACGATCGTAGGATGTATGAATATGTCTGAACTTCTCAGAAACAGCAGACAGACAAGAAGTATCTATGTACTGGTGGCATTGGGGCTGATCATTGTAGCACTTCTGATCTCAAGTGTGATCGCCCGTAATATTACAATGCCGATCCAGAAGCTTCGTGATTCCATGAAAAGTGTTCAGAAAGGGAATTTTGATATTGAGGATATTGAAGTACTCACAGACAATGAAATAGGAAGTCTTACCCGGTCATTTAATGTGATGACCCACAGGATCCGTGAGCTGATGGAACAGAATATACAGGAGCAGGAACAGAAACGAAAAATAGAATTGAAAGCACTTCAGTCTCAGATTAATCCACATTTTCTGTATAATACACTGGATTCTATTATATGGATGGCTGAGGGAAAGAAGAATGAAGAAGTGGTAGTTATGACAGCTTCTCTTGCAAGACTGCTCAGGCAGAGCATCAGTAATGAGGATGAGCTCGTTACGATCGGGAAGGAAGTTGAATATGTGAGAAGTTATCTTACCATCCAGAAAATGCGTTATAAGGATAAGCTGGAGTTTGAGATAGAGGTGGAACCGTGTATTGCCCATGTTCCGATCATTCGTCTTGTATTGCAGCCGATCGTGGAGAATGCGATCTATCATGGACTGAAGTATAAGGACAGTAAAGGACTTCTTAAAGTTCATGGATATATGAAAGGTGAGAATGTGGTAATTGATATCATAGATGATGGTGTGGGCATGGATGAGGAGACTCTGAAACATATTTATGATAAGCATAAGGTCAATTACCGTTCCAACGGAGTAGGTGTTTACAATGTGCAGCAGCGTCTGGTTTTATATTATGGAAAAGATTACGGTATTATCTATCACAGCGAGAAAGGAAAGGGAACCACAGCTTCTGTTGTAATTCCCGGAATGCAGGAGGGATCCCATGAAAGGTCATAAAAAAGTTTTTATAATGGCTGTTATCCTTATAGCGGCATCAGTGGTGATTTTTATTGGACTTTTGAAACCTGAGGCCACCCAGACTAGAAAATGTTCTCTTATTTATATTCCTAAGATCAGAGATGATACAAATGATTTCTGGACCTCAGTAATATCAGGATGCAGGATGGCAGCAGAGGAATATGAATCAGAACTTGAGATCATGGCGCCTGATAAAGAAGAGAATGTGGAGGAGCAGAACAGGCTTCTGAGAGCAGCAATAGAGAAGAAGCCGGATGCGATTCTTTTTTCCCCGTCCAGTATGAATGCATCTGATGAACTTCTGAAAGAAGCTAAGGATAAGGGGATACGCATTACTTATATTGATTCTTATACAAAAGAAGATCTGCAGGATCTGACTGTTGCCACAGATAATGTGAATGCAGGAAGGATGATGGGAGAATATGCCAGGACATTGCTTGATAAGGACTCAAAGATTGCTATTGTAAGTCATGTAAAGGGTGTTTCTACAGCTGTTGAGAGAGAACAGGGATTTCGGGAAGGTCTTGGTGACTATGCTGAAAATATAGTGGAAACTGTTTACTGTAATTCGCTTTATGAGAAATCCTATGAACTGGCACAGAAACTGATGGAAAAATACCCTGATCTGGAGATGATCGCAGGAATGAACGAATATTCTGCAGTCGGCGTGGGAAGAGCTGTCAGCGACGCAGGAGTGAAGGATAGAATTGATGTAGTCGGTGTGGACTGTTCCCAGGAAGCGATAAATCTTATGGAAATGGGAGTTTATAAGGGAATCATTGTGCAGAAAGCATTTCGAATGGGTTATATAGGAGTGGAAGAAACCATACATATGCTTAATGGGGACGCAGTGGAAAAGAATATTGATTCAGGATGTGAACTGGTCACACCTGAGAATATGTATGACAGTGATATTGAGAGACTGATCTTTCCGTTTGGCTGACTGACGCATTGAGATGGCTGCGTAATATTAAGAATAAAAGAAACAAAAAGGTTAAATATTTCCGGACACAGGACTGGAAATATTTAACCTTTTTTTGGAAGATATTTCATTACAATTATTCGACAGGTAAGGTAAGATATAGAAAGAAAAGAGAAATACAAAGAAACGTAAGGAGGGTGAAAGACTTGGAAAAGTTGAAACAAAATCCAATCGTGAAGAAGCTTGGCCTGAACAGAATCCTGTTAGCATGTATTCTGGTTCTCATGTTCGTAGTCTTCAAAGTAGTTCTGGGAAGTAAGTTCCCTGTAGGTGACAGTATCAAATCTACTTTGAACTATGTATACTTCCTGGGCTTTTTGTCACTTGGAGTAACATTCGTAATTGCCACCGGAGGAATTGATTTCTCCATCGGACCTGTAATGTTCTGCTGTGCCCTGATCTCAGGTTACTGCATGACTTCCTATCATGTACCTTGTGCAGCAGCAATGGTGATCTGTGTACTGATCGGATTTGCATTTGGTATGTTTAATGGTTGGATGGTATCTTACATGTCAGTTCCGCCATTCATCATTTCCATGGCATCTATGAACATTGCAAAAGGTATTGCATCTGTATTCACAAAGACACAGTCCGTCAGCTGGCCACTGGGCAGTGACCCTGTAAACGGATGGTTCAGAAATCTTGTCTCCTATAAGGGATTCCCTGTAGGACTTGTGATTTTCCTGGCAGTAGCAGTGATCTGTGGAATTATTCTTTATAATACAAAACCGGGACGTTATATCCTTTGTCTTGGTTCCAACAGCGAAGCAGTAAGACTTAGCGGTGTTAATACAAAAAAATGGAGAATGCTCGCATATGTGATCTGCGGTATTCTTGTAGGAATCGGAGCAATTTTCTTTGTTGGTGCTTACACAACTGTTCAGCCTGGATACGGCGATCAGTACAACAACGAAGCAATTGCAGGCTGTGTAATGGGTGGTACATCCATGGTTGGTGGACTTGCTTCCATCGGCGGTACAGTAATCGGTGTATTTATCATTTCTCTTCTTCAGCAGGGTATCATGGCATTTGGTCTTGGTAAAGGTCAGCAGATGATCATCACAGGACTTATCGTTATTGTAGCAGTTTATGTCGACGTTTCTGCAAGACGCAGAAAGAACTGATCAGAAGGGAGGATGTAACAATGGGTGAAGTTATTTTAACTATGAAGGACATTGATAAGTCCTTTCCTGGAGTTCATGCTCTGGATCACGTTAATTTCGAAGTGAAACGCGGCGAAGTACATGCTCTTATGGGAGAAAACGGTGCCGGAAAGTCCACATTGATGAAAGTTCTTACCGGTATTTATCAGAAGGATTCAGGATCCATTACTTATAAAGGACAGGAAACTGAATTCCATAATACAAAAGAAGCGCAGGATGCAGGTGTAGTAATCGTACACCAGGAGCTGAACATGGTAGGTGACCTTACCGTTGCGCAGAATATCTTTATCGGACGTGAGCCAAAGAAAGGTTTCACTATCGATGATAAGAAGATGGTCGAAGATTCCAAGAAGCTTTTCAAGGAACTTAACATTGAAATTAATCCAAAAGAAAAGATGAACAACCTTACAGTTGGAAAACAGCAGATGTGTGAGATTGCTAAGGCTATTTCCCACAAAGCAGAGGTTATTATCTTTGATGAGCCGTCAGCAGCGCTGACAGAAAAAGAGATTGCAGACTTATTCGAGATCATCCGTGATCTTCGTAAGAAAGGTCTTGGAATCGTTTATATCTCTCATCGTATGGATGAGATCAAGACGATCACTGACAGAGTAACAGTCATGCGAGATGGTGGTTATGTAGGAACACTGATCACAGCAGACAGTACAAAAGAAGACATCATCAACATGATGGTTGGACGTGTCATTTATGAAGATCCTAAGGAACACAGTATGGTTGCACCGGATGCACCGGTTGTTCTTAAGGTAGAGAACCTGAATGCAGGTAAGATGGTTCAGAATGTAAGCTTTGAACTTCGCAAAGGTGAGATCCTTGGATTCTCAGGACTGATGGGTGCCGGACGTACTGAGACAGCAAGAGCACTCTTTGGTGCAGATCCGAAACAGAGCGGTAAGATCTCCATTATGGGAAAAGATGGAAAGCTTCATGAAGTAACTATCAATACCCCGCAGGATGCTGTTAAATATGGTATCGGTTATCTGTCAGAGGACAGAAGAAGATATGGCTGTGTTGTACAGAAATCTGTAACAGAGAATACTACACTGGCAACCATGGAAGAATTTACCAGTGGTATCTTCATCAATAAGTCAAAAGAAAAAGAAGTTTCAGAAAGATATGTCAAAGAACTGGCAACCAAGACTCCAAACTGTGAGCAGCTGGTAGTCAATCTTTCCGGTGGTAACCAGCAGAAGGTCGTTATCGCAAAATGGCTGACCAGAGACAGTGAGATTCTGATCTTTGATGAGCCGACCAGAGGTATCGACGTTGGTGCCAAGAATGAAATTTACAAGTTAATGAACAGACTGGCAGCAGAAGGCAAATCTATTATCATGATTTCTTCTGAAATGACAGAAGTTCTCCGTATGAGTGACCGTATTATCGTTATGTGCGAAGGTAAGATTACAGGAAATATTGATATTTCCGAAGCTACTCAGGAACACATTATGAACAAGGCAACACGGAATATCGATTAAGGAGGAAAGTCATGACTAAGAAGAAAAAAAGTATTTTAAGTGATCAGAGATTTATTGTATTACTGGTTATTATTGTACTGTTTGCAGTTTTCTCCTTTAAGAGTAGGGAGTTCAGACAGTATACCACAATCCTCAGTATGCTGGATTTCTCATACTATGATCTTCTGATGGCAATCGGTGTTACATTCCCTCTTATTACAGGAGGTGTAGACCTGTCAATCGGAACTGGTATGGTATGTTACGCATTGATCGCAGGATCTCTGGTAAGAAATAATAATCTTCCGGTTGCACTTGCAATGTTACTTTGTATTGTACTTGGAATCATTGTAGGAGCAGCAAATGGTGTGCTGATCGGTATTATGAATCTGCCGCCATTCCTTGCAACACTTTGTACATGTATGATTACCCGAGGTGCAGGATCCTTATGTAGTGCCACACCTTGGCCGGGACTTACACAGGATGGTGGATGGTTCCATTCAATCTTTAAGATTACAGTCGGAACAGGAAGAAGTGCTTCTCGTTATCCTATCGGTTTCTTATGGATGATCATTCTGGTTCTGTTAATGGAATATGTTCTGAATCATACAAAATTCGGTCGTTATACGATCGCGATCGGTTCCAACAAAGAAGCAGCAGCTCTTTCTGGAATCAATGTTAAATTCTATCATGTTATGGTATATGTAGTATGCGGACTTTTCACAGGTCTTGCAGCTATTGCATATGCAGCAGTTACACCAACTGTACAGCCTGGTACCGGTGCCGGCCTTGAAATGGATGCCATCGGTGGTGTATTCGTAGGTGGTGTTGCAGCAACAGGTGGTTATGGATCAGTAATCGGTACATTAGCAGGTATCTTCGTTATCATGCTTCTGAAAACAGGTCTTCCATATGTTGGACTGCAGGCAAACTGGCAGCAGATCATTACAGGTGCGGTTCTTATCATCGCAGTACTGATCGATATCATGAAAGAAAAGAAAGCAGCAGCAAAATAAAAAGTGTCTTAGTTTAATAAGATGCAAAGCAGCAGGGATATGAAACAACAGAGGGCTTCCCGGAAATAGTTCAGCGACAGTATTGTCATATGTGTATTTTGGGGAAGGCGGAACGAGAGGGAAGCTCCTGGAGTATCATCATAAAAACTATATTACAATGTATATTTAAAAGGAGGAATTTTTAAAATGAAAGCAAAAAAAGTGATCGCATTAGTTATGTGTGCAGCAATGGTAGCAGGAATGTCAGCATCAAGCGTTATGGCAGCTGATATGCCAGAACAGTTCAAAGACCTGAAAGCTAACGAAGCTTATGATTTCCCAATGATGGTTAAATCTTTCCAGTCTACATACTGGGATGCAGCTCAGGAAGGTATGAAGAAAGCTGCTGAAGAACTTGGTGTTACATACAAAGCACAGGGACCAAACAGTGAATCTGATATCGCTGACCAGGTTAACATGATCAATACAGCAATCGCTGCAAATCCAGCTGGTTTAGGTCTTGCTGCATGTGATACATCTTCTGTTCTTGATGCACTTCAGGAATGCATTGACAAAGGAATCCCGGTAGTAACATTTGATACAGGTATCGCTGACGCTCCGGAAGGATCTGTAGTATGTGAAGTTTGTACAGACAACGCACAGGCTGGTTCTGTTGCAGCTGAAAATATGTACAATGCGATCAAAGATGTTGTAGCTAACGCAGACGGCCAGGTTATCATCGGTGAAGTTAACCAGGATGCTACAGCTCAGAACATCCAGCAGCGTGGTGGCGGATTCATCGACAAAATGATCGAACTGCTTCAGGCTGACGGAAAAACAGTTGCAGTTAAAGGTAACGAGTTCTATGTAAACGCAGCTAAAGGCGCTGATGCAGAAGAAGCAGACGCAGACGTTGTTATCCAGGTAGCTGTTCCGGCACAGACAACTGTAGAGCTTTGCTCAACAGAGGCTCAGGCAATCCTTTCTCAGGAAAACTGCATCGCTATCTTCGGTTCTAACCAGACAGCAGCAGAAGGTGTTCTTGCAGCTAACGCTAACCTGAACGTTCTTGGTTCTGACGCAGCAGCAGGCGATGTTATCGGTGTTGGTTTCGACGCTGGTTCTATCATTAAAGCAGCTGTACAGGATGGAACATTCCTTGGTGCTGTTACACAGTCTCCTCTGATGATGGGATACTATGCAGTTTATGCTCTGACAGCAGCAGCTAACGGACAGGAACTTGAAGATGTTCCTACAGATGGATACTGGTATGATTCCACAAATATGGACAGCGAAGAGATCGCTCCTAACCTTTATGACTAATCGATAAGTATATATCGAGAGGAAATGAATCCTTAGAATTAAGTAAAAAAAGTTACCGGGAACAATGCGACCGGTAGCGAAATACAGACGCCGCACTGCCGTATGGCAAGTGCGGCGTTGTTGTTCAAAACTCTGATAGCAGAGTGAAATTAATAAAAAACGTAAACACAATAACAGCTCAGACAAGATGATGCAAATAAGGACACTTTTTTTGACAAACAAGGTTCTTACCCTGGAGAACAGGTCAGGGTAAAATAAAGTCATCAGATATGAAGAGCGCAATTCATATATTGAGGAGGATTTAAAATGGCAGCTTATTATTTAGCAGTAGATATCGGAGCATCCAGCGGACGTCATATTCTTGGACATATGGAAAACGGAAAAATGGTTCTGGAAGAGATCTATCGTTTTGAAAATGGAATGGTAAAGAAAGACGGAGAACTCTGCTGGGAATTTGACCGCCTTTTTAAAGAGGTTGTAAATGGTCTGAAGAAATGTAAAGAGATCGGCAAACTTCCTGTAAGCATGGGTGTAGACACCTGGGGTGTGGATTTCGTACTGCTTGACAAAGATGACAAAGTTCTTGGAAATACAGTGGGATATCGTGATCACCGTACAGAGGGAATGGACGAAGAAGTTTATAAGGCTATTTCCCTGAAAGATCTCTATGCAAGAACAGGTATCCAGAAAGCTGATTATAATACAATCTATCAGCTGATGGCAGTGAAAAAGAAACATCCGGAATATCTGGAGCAGGCAGAGACACTTCTTCATGTGCCGGATTACTTCCATTTCCTTCTTACAGGACAGAAAACCTGTGAGTATACAGAAGCTACAACAGGACAGCTTGTAAGCCCGATCACCAAGGACTGGGATTATGAATTGATCGATATGCTCGGTTACCCGAGAAAAATGTTCCAGAAGCTGATCATGCCTGGCACAAGTATCGGACATCTTTCAGATAAGATCAGAGAAGAAGTGGGATTTGATCTGGAAGTAGTTGCACCTGCAACACATGATACAGGATCCGCTGTACTGGCAGTTCCTGCAAATGATGATGACTTTATCTACATCAGTTCCGGAACATGGTCACTGATGGGTATTGAGAGAAAAGAAGCAGACTGTTCTGAGAAGAGCTGTGAGATGAACTTCACAAATGAAGGCGGTTATGCAGGCCGTTTCCGTTATCTGAAGAATATCATGGGACTCTGGATGATTCAGTCTGTACGTCATGAAGTAAATGATGCATACAGCTTTGCAGAGATCTGTGCAATGGCAGAGGAAGCAAAGGATTTCCCGTCAAGAGTAGAGGCAAATGATGAGTGCTTCCTTTCTCCTGACAATATGACAGAAGAAGTTAAGGATTACTGTCGCAGAACAGGACAGAAGGTTCCGGAAACTCTGGGAGAGATCGCAACAGTTATCTACACAAGTCTTGCAGAATGCTATGCAAAGACAGCAAAAGAGCTGGAAGAGATGACCGGCAGAACATACAGCCGTATCCATATCGTAGGCGGCGGCTCCAACGCAGGATATCTCAATGAGCTGACTGCAAAGGCAACAAAGAAAGAAATCCATGCAGGCCCGGGAGAGGCTACTGCAATCGGAAATATCACAGCACAGATGCTGAAAGCAGAAGAGTTTAAAACAATCGAAGAGGCTCGTACTATCATTCATGAGTCCTTCGGTGTAAAAGTCTACAAAGAATAGAAACTGCTTCAGATATATTATTAAAAAAGAACTGCAGTAGAAAAAGAATCCTGGGATTTTCAGGATTCTTTTTTGTTAAAAAAATAATATTATTTACGAGGACTGCTATAAGTAAGAAAAAGGGATATACATTGTTGCTGTGAACGGAGTGAACAGTAACGTCATGATAGTATGGAAATTTATGAATATTTTAAAGGATAATGAAAGAAAAGAAAATTTGTGATATAATCTCAGCATAGTGAATTGCTATAGAGGATTAAAATAATAAGAACGGTGAGAAGTATATGGAACGATTAATTTTTCATATTGATGTAAACAGCGCATTTCTTTCCTGGGAATCAGCCAGAAGGGTGAGCCAGGGGTTGCCGGATCTTAGGGAGATTCCCTCCTGTGTGGGAGGAGATCCAAAGAAACGGACAGGTATTGTGGTTGCAAAATCCATTCCTGCCAAAAAATACGGGATCCAAACCGGCGAGCCCGTAGCCATGGCTCTTCGGAAATGTCCAAATCTGGTGATCGTTCCCAGTGATTTTGAATTATACGATAAATGTTCCCGGGCATTTAAAGCAATCTGTGCTTCTTTTGCACCTGTGATGGAATCGTTCTCTATTGATGAAGTGTTTCTGGATATGACGGGTACTTCGCTGATTTATCCTGATCCTGTGGCTGCTGCTCATGAGCTGAAGGATAAAATTCACAGAGAACTGGGATTTACAGTAAATGTGGGGATTTCTACCAACAAGCTGCTGGCAAAGATGGCCTCGGATTTCCAGAAGCCGGATAGAGTACACACGCTGTTCCCGGATGAAATCCCGGAGAAAATGTGGCCGCTTCCTGTTCGTAACCTGCTGTTTCTGGGAAAAGCTTCCGAGCAGAAGCTTCTGAATCAGGGAATCCGTACTATCGGAGATCTGGCAAAGGAACGGGAAGCAAATGTGCAGCTATGGCTTGGAGAAAAGCCGGGACATCAGCTCTGGAAGTATGCCAGAGGTATTGATGATTCGACCGTAAAAGCAGTACCTGATGAGGCGAAGGGCTTCAGTGTGGAGACGACTTTTAATGATGATATTACTTCTACAGAGCAGGTGCTACCGATTCTGCTGGAGCAGTGTGACGTTCTGGCAACCAGAATGCGCAGAAAAGGGAAAAAATGCAGATGTATTTCCGTTACTTTCCGTACTCTGGATTTCAGAAACCGTTCTCATCAGACAAAGCTGGAAAATGCCACAGATCTCACAGATGAAATCTATGAAAATGCTACCAGACTTTTCGCAGAGTTCTGGAGGGGACAGCCACTGCGTCTCATAGGTGTGGCACTGACCGGTCTTACAGACGGTTCTTATGAGCAGATGTCTCTGTTCGAAGATACAGAAAGTAAGGAACGCCGCAGAAAGCTGGATGTAGCTATGGATGAAATCCGTATGAAATTCGGCAACGACAAGATTACCCGCGCCAGTATTATGAACAGCAATGCCCGGATTGGCAGGAAAGCCAGGGCACAGATGAAAAATGAAGACAGACAGGAAGAATAAAAGCGCAGAGAAAAAGTATCATCTCTGCGCTTTTATAGCGGATTGCTATACAAATTTAAGAAATTCTTCATCTGGAATCTGAGAGGTATGGATGGCATTCTGGATAGCCTGAGCCATAACTTCTGCGGCAAAATTTCTGTCTGAAAGCAGAAAGACCATACTTAGAGAATTCTGAGAGAAAGGGAGCGATTTAACCAAATCAAGTAAGTCCCCTGCTTCAATTGCGAAGAGCAATAAGCAGTGGGTGGGGACTTGCTTGTATCAGAAGGGGTACAAGCCCCTTCTGATAAACTGCGAAGCAGTTATTTGGTTATGAGCAAGTAGCGAAAGCGGATTGCGAATATCCGATTGACTATATGAATCAGAATAAAAAAATCATTAAAAAGACAGGCGCGGCATTTCTTTGTGCAGCAATGGTGGCAAATGCCGGCACTGCATCTGTTATGGCGGTCGATAACCGGAAAGATGAAAATGTATACGTAAATCTGAATATGGACGGAAGCGTATCCGGCGTTTATGTTGTAAATGAATATAATTTGACAGAAAAAACAGAGATCACAGATTATGGAAATTATGCATCGGTAAAAAATCTGTCAAGTGATGACACGATCACACTTTCAGGGGATAAAGTTCAGGTAGAAGCACCAGCAGGAAAGCTCTATTATCAGGACAATCTGAACGGAACAAAGATACCATGGAATATTGAAATTACCTATGAACTGGATGGACAGAAGATATCTGCGGATGAATTAGCCGGAAAAGACGGGAAGCTTAAGATTAGTCTGTTTGTAAAAGATAATAAGGATTCTGATGATGAATTCTTTGATAACTATCTGATTCAGGGAACAGTAACTCTGGATACAAAAAAATGCAGTAATATTCAGGCGGATGGGGCAACGCAGGCAAACGTAGGATCTGACAGACAGCTTCTTTATTCACAGATAAAACAAAAGATATCAATACATAGATAGACGATGCAATTGATGATGCAACAGATAAGATCGCAGGCAAAGACTTCACACCGATATCCTTTGCGTCTGATGAAAATACTGATATCGGACTTGTACAGTTTGCTATGAAAACAGAAGCAATCTCTATAGATGATGACGATGATGAGGAAGAAACAGTGGAAGAGAATAAGAGCTTCGTGCAGAAACTGAAAGATCTCTTCTAAAAATATAAATCTCAGGACTTTTATTGAAGTTTCGGGGGAATTCCCTGAGGAAAATAAAGTTTCTGAGACTTTTTTTATAGAAAATATAAATTTGTTGTTTTTACAACATACTTAATTGGAGATATCAGATATACTCTGACCTGTAATCAAAGAAAAAACAAACATTCACATATAACTTTTAAAGAATTTTCAGGAGTGAAA
>NZ_JBWLUT010000118.1:0-17794 GCF_056504575.1 Blautia sp. CGZ-1-C1 | reverse complement strand
CCGGCAATCGCCCTGCGGACCATTTCAACTCTTTCTTCATCTGTGGCACGTCCCTGACGGTTCCTCTTGTGAGGCGGATTTCCGGAAGGCATGAACAGTACCTTTTCCAGTTGAAACTGTTCGTATGCTTTCTCTCCCAGAATCAGATGCCCCATGTGGATGGGATCAAATGTACCGCCCATAATACCAATTCTGTGTTTGATGTCAGCCATAAAAAACTCCGTATTATTTTCTGGGTAATTCGATTTTTTTCTTTTCGTTTTTGCCTTCGCGGTATAAAACAATTTTCTTGCCGATAACCTGTACAATCTGGGAACGTGTACGTTCTGCCAGAACCTCAGCCATCTGGCGCGGATCTTCCAGGCAGTTCTGGAGAACACTGATCTTGATCAGTTCTCTGGCTGCAAGCGCCTCATCTACAGCAGCCGTGTTCTCAGGAGTAAGACCACCCTTTCCAAGCTGAAGGATTGGATCCATTGTCATTGCAAGACCTTTTAAATAAGCTCTCTGTTTACTTGTCATTTTTATTTTCCTCTATTATTCTCTGCAAACGGATTGAATCATCCGTTTTACCACATCTGTTTCATTATTGAATTTATTTATAGTAGTCAAAATCAAATCCGTACATACGTACAGTATCGCCTTCCTGAATGCCTGCCTTCTCAAGTTCTTCCAGGATGCCTCCCTCTTTCAGGAATTTCTGGAAGAATGCAAAACCTTTCTCAGAGTCAAGGTTTGTATATCCGAGCATTTTCTCAATCTTCGGACCTTCAACTACGAAGATGGTCGGATCTTCAGGACTCTGTACCACGGTATATGGAAGATTTTCACCCATAAGCATATCTTCCGGGAAGAACTCCTGCTCAAATACAATCGGTTCCTGTTTACAGTTATCGAGAAGCTCTTTTACATGGAATAAGAGTTCTCTGACACCCTGTCCACTGACTGCGGAGATTGGATAAACCTGAATACCTTTCGGCTCAAATTCAGCTTTTAGTTTATCGATCGGACTCTCTTCGCCGTCTTCCGTATAGATACAGTCAATCTTATTTGCTGCGATCACCTGCGGTCTTGCAGCAATTTCAGGATTATAGGCTTCCAGTTCTTTGTTGATCTTATAAATATCATCAATTGGGTCGCGTCCTTCTGTAGATGCGGCATCTACGATATGGATAATGACTCTGGTACGTTCGATATGACGAAGGAACTCGTGTCCGAGTCCTACGCCTTCAGAAGCACCCTCGATCAGTCCAGGAATATCAGCAATTACAAAACCACCATTTTCAGTATCGACAACACCAAGATTTGGACTCAGGGTTGTAAAATGGTAGTTGGCAATCTTTGGCTGAGCATTGGTGACACGGGAAAGGAATGTGGATTTTCCAACATTCGGAAATCCAACAAGACCTACATCTGCGATTACTTTCAGTTCAAGAAGAACTTCAAGTTCCTGTGCAGGCTGACCTGGCTGGGCGTATTTCGGAACCTGCATGGTTGCAGTTGCATAATGCTGATTTCCTTTGCCGCCTCTTCCGCCTTTTAATACGATCTGGCGTTTGTTTTCGCCGGACATATCTGCAATTACCTTGCCGGATGCAGCATCCATGATTACTGTTCCTTCCGGAACTTTTAAGATGACATCTTTTCCATCGGCACCATGGCAGCGTTTTTTGCCGCCTTCCTGCCCGTCTTCTGCTTTATATTTTCTTCTGTGTCGGTAGTCGCCAAGGGTGTTCTGGCCTTCATCTACCTCAAATATCACGTCTCCTCCACGGCCGCCATCGCCACCGTCAGGTCCACCATTCGGAACATATAATTCCCTTCGGAAACTTACATGGCCGTCGCCGCCTTTACCGGAGCGGATATAGATTTTCGCTCTGTCTGCAAACATATGACACACCTCTGTCCTTTTTATATTTAATTTAAAAGAAAGGCTCCAAACCCTGTCAGATTTGAAGCCTTCCGCTTAACCAGATTATTCTGCTTCTACTGGAACGATAGAAACCTGTTTCTTATCGCGTCCTTTTCTGGTAAATCTTACTACACCATCTTTCAGTGCAAATAAAGTATAATCTTTACCGCAACCTACGTTTTCACCAGCATGGATCTTAGTTCCGCGCTGTCTGTAAAGAATATTTCCAGCTTTAACAAACTGTCCGTCTGCTCTCTTCGCACCTAATCTCTTGGATTCGGAATCACGACCGTTCTTTGTAGAACCAACTCCTTTTTTATGTGCGAATAACTGAAGGTTCATTTTCATCATGTTGTTACACCTCCTTGACTTTTACTGTCAAATATCGATTGTTATAACTATGTTCAATTTCTGTTAATCCGAGAATCAGCGAATCCATGAGAAGTTTTCCCTTCTCAGAAACCGGAGTCGTGAAATGAAAAGATACATAACCATCATCTTCCTGTACCTCAAACTGATCGTCTGTAAACGCCTCAAGAGAATTCACAGTATTAATCACCAGTACAGAAACAGCAGCACAGACAATATCCTGTCCTTCTTCTGCATATCCGGCGTGACCTTTTGAAACAAATTCCAGATAATTTCCATTTCTCTTCTTAACTGTAATTGTAATCATAATGACACCAGATTAACCGTTAATCTTTTCGATTTTTACTTTAGTGTACTGCTGTCTGTGACCGTTTTTCTTGTGATATCCAGTTTTTCTCTTGTATTTGTAAACGATAACTTTTTTTGCTTTACCGTTCTCAACTACAGTAGCGGTAACACTGGCATCTTTTACATCTTCACCAGCTTTTAATCCATCATTGCTTACTGCAATAACATTATCAAAAGTAACAGTTTCACCAGCTTCAACACCGAGTTTCTCAACTCTGATTACGTCGCCTTCAGCAACTTTGTACTGTTTACCACCTGTTGCAATAATTGCGTACATCTGTGGCACCTCCTATAATCTTTACTCGCCAGATATGGTGACCTTTCGGTGCTTGTACCTCTCTGTGCGGCATCTCGTTTATAATAGCGGACAAAATTCGATTTGTCAATATGTTTTTTTGGAATTTTTAAATATTTTTTAGCAGCTATAATTGTTACTGTTCACACGCCACTATCCCGCGAGGTGTTTTGGCATGTGAATGCCAAAATCCCGAGACATACCGCGCGAAGCGTGTTACTGGGCGCGGAGTGAACAGTAATCTATAATTCTCTGATATCTTCAATTACAGGCTTGCGAACTTTCTTTCTGGTGAGTTCCAGGATATGCAGTGGAGTGATATCAACCGCTTTTGACTTTACCGGGTCTTTGCGAAGATATTTCTGCAATACATGGAAAAGTTCATCCTGATGGTCAGGATTCTCCATATTAATAAAGTCAATCAGGATAATCCCCGACAAATTTCTAAGGCGCAGCTGTCGGGCAATCTCTTTTGCAGCTTCCAGATTAATCTTACGATAGGTTTCCTGCATTTTCTTTTTGCCTGTAAATTTACCGCTGTTTACATCAATAGATACAAATGCTTCTGTCTGTTGGATTACCAGAAAACCGCCACTGTTCAGCCAGATTTTTTCGTGCTGAATCTCTTCCAGCACGGTTTCCAGACGGTGAAGTTTATAAAGAGGCAGAAGTTTATCTTCGTAAAAGCGCAGTTTATCTTTTTCTTCCGGGCTGTTGTTTTCAAGATAATCAGAAATCTGCTGAGAGATTTCCGGAATATCCGTTACGATTTCTTCAAGATTTCGGCTGTTGGCATCCCGGACTGCAGAGATATAAAAAGGCTCGGTCCGATAGACACAGCTGAAGCAGGTACGTGATCTGCCATCTACAGCAGCTTTCTGATACAGACCTTTCAGATACTCCAGTTCTTTTTGAATTTCCTCTTTTGAGGCATCTGCGGCATTTGTGCGGACAATGATTCCAAACTCTTTATCCGGGCGGTTGATCTCTTCTTCCATCCATTTGCTGAGACGACTTCTGTCTTCGTTAGAAAGTTTGGAAGATAATCCGAACTTCTTATCTCCTGTTGTAAGAACAAGATATTTTCCAGTAAAATTCAGATTGGTGGTTACTGCCGGAAGCTTGCCTTTCATTGCATCGCGACTGATCTGTACCAGAATTTCGTCGCCGGATTTTAACGGGCGATTTCCCTTTCTTACAGAAGTGTAGATCGCATTTTGCGCATCAGAAAGCTGGAGATAACATTTCTCATTGGCTGAGATCTGTACAAAAGCAGCCCCGATATTGGCAGCGACATTCTCAATCTGTCCGACATAAATATTGCCAAGAGAAGATTTCCTGTCGACCGGTTCGAAACGCAGCTCCATGATTCTTCCATCTTCTTCGTATGCACATACATAACAGGAAACCTGTCGGATTTCCATTTGTGTAATGACCAGTTTACTCAACTTCTTCACCTAATGCTTCCAGAGTTACAAATTTATGTTCTTCTTCATTGCCTTTGTCTGCGTATACTTCCAGACGTTTGATCGTATAAGCAAATTCCGGAAGTTCAACACCAAGCCAGGAAAAGAAAGTATCTGTTACAAGCTCTGGTTTTGTATAATTGGCACTTGCGGAAGCAAGCATCATGAAAATCTTATCGCCCTGAATTTCCATTTTATAGATAAAAGGGCGGATATCGATTTCTTTTTCGCTTCGCTTCGTCTTTTTCATTACTTTAATCTCCGGCTGTGCAAGGAAATCATTGATTTTATCTCTCCAGGAGATTTCCGGTTCTTTTCCAGGACGGAATTCTACGTAATAATCGGCTGCTGCCACCAGAGACATTGCCTTACCTGCCTTTCCGTCTTCTACCTGACGGGTACTGATCACATGAACACCTTCAACCATTACTTCATCCAGACGTCTGGTAATCTCTGAGGTAGGAATTGTTTCTACAAGTTCCAGGTCAAAATATTCTCCCAGACTCTCAGTGCCGACACCAAGTGGTGCTGCAAAAGACATAATCATATGCGGGCTGTATCCGCCGGAAAAAGCTACCGGAAGATTTGCCCTGCGGATTGCCTTCTGGAAATAACGCATCGTATCCAGATGTCCAACAAATTTAACCGGACCCTCTTTGCTGAATTTAATTCTTACCTTCATAACATACACCTCCGCCATAACGCATAGCACCGCAGCCGGAACATTTCTGTCGGCAGTTTGGTGTTACGGTTTCGTTCTTTGCCTGCTCCCATTCGTGGATCAGGAACTTCTTAGTCACTCCTGCATCAATAAAATCCCATGGCAGGATTTCGTCTGTAGAACGTTCACGGAGTGTGTAGAAATCAATATCTGTATCAGTTTCTGCAAAAGATTCTTTCCAGATATTATAATCAAAACTCTCTGACCAGGCATCGTAGATTGCGCCTTTTTCATATGCTTTCAGGATAACCTGTGCACAACGGCGGTCACCTCTGGCAAGGAATCCCTCCAGGATTGTCACATCCGGTTCATGCCAGTTGTATCGGATACTTCTCTGATTTACCTGTGCGCGGATCTCACTCTTAACTACTTTCGCCTTTTCTACGAAATCTTCTTCTCTGTACATACCGGCCCACTGGAATGGAGTAAATGGTTTTGGAACAAAGAAAGAGGTACTTACGTTAATCTGAACTTTGCCGTTACGTTTTTCTTTCGGAACTTCTTCATAATAAGTTTCTGCGATTTTCTGGGCAAGATGGGCGATACCTTTCATATCATCTTCCGTCTCTGTCGGAAGACCAAGCATAAAGTAAAGTTTTACCTGATTCCATCCGCCCTTGAAAGCCTCTCCTGCACCATGAAGGATATCCTCTTCAGTAAGACCTTTGTTGATAACATTACGCAGACGTTGGGAACCGGCTTCCGGAGCAAAGGTAAGGCTGCTTTTCTTTACATCCTGTACCTTACTCATAACATCCAGGGCAAACGCATCAATACGCAAGGATGGAAGGGAAATGTTTACGGCATTTCCATGTAACTCTTCGATTAAAAAGTTTACCAGTTCTTTCAGTTCAGAATAGTCACTGGAACTTAAAGAGCTTAAAGAAATTTCTTCATGTCCGGTATTCTGAAGCATTTCTCTGGCACTTGCCTTCAGAGTCTCCACATCACGCTCTCTGGTAGGACGATAAATCATACCTGCCTGACAGAAGCGGCATCCGCGGATACATCCACGCTGGATCTCCAGGGTAACACGATCCTGGGTTGCTTTGATAAAAGGAACAACAGGCGCTTTGATTGCACGATATTCTTTAGTAATGTCTGTAATCAGCTGTTTACAGACTTTTTCCGGTACACCCTCTCTGGCGGGAGTAAAGGAAGCAATGGTTCCGTCTTCCTTGTAAGTTACATTATATAAAGATGGAACATAGATTCCCGGAATCTGAGAAGCTGCGAAAAGAAAATCTTTTCTGGAGCCGCCTGCTGCCTTATTTGCCTTATAAGCATCAAACAAAGCATCATAGACAGTTTCGCCTTCGCCGATATAGAACATATCAAAAAATTCGGCAATCGGTTCAGGATTATATGCGCATGCACCGCCGCCGATCACAATAGGATCATCTTCCTCACGGTCTTTTGCAAGGAGTGAAACATGACTCAGGTCTAATACCTGAAGGACGTTGGTATAGCACATTTCATATCCAAGAGTGATTCCAAGGAAGTTAAAATTCTTTACCGGTTCCTGAGATTCCAGTGCAAAAAGCGGAATCTCTTTCTCACGCATGATCTTATCCAGATCCAGCCACGGAGAAAATACACGCTCCGCCCAGACATCCTCACGTTCGTTGAACATATTGTAGAGAATCATCATGCCAAGGTTTGACATGCCGATTTCATAGACATCCGGGAAGCACATGGCAAAACGAATGTCTACTTTATTTTTATCTTTCATCACAGAGTTGACTTCCCCGCCGATATAACGTGCTGCTTTGTCAACACTGAGCAATATTTCGTCACTAAGTGCTAATTTTCTCATTCTTTTCCTCTCACAATTTATCACTATTTGCCAAATACAGAACTTCTTCTGTTTAGATTTGGATAGTGCCTTTTTTCTGAATAAGTGGGAAAAATAATGCTCATTTTTGAACTTATTTTTACCCCGAAAACGGCATTTGGTCACGGCGGTACCGGCTGTGATATATGCCGTTAATTATCCTATTATAATACAGGTCATTTCAGAAATTCAAGAGAAATCGTGTGCTTTTGTGGAAATGGTGAAAATTGTCTGCTGTCCCTCCTTTTTTACAAGACGCTTCCTTCATACGCCGTTGACAAACAGCTCTGTTCTTTCCTTTCTGGGAAATGTTCAATTTTCAAAGTTCAATGCCAGAGTTTTGCTGGCATGATCCTCAAGATTCCGAGAGATCATATCTGAATCTCCTCTGCATTTAAAACTATTTTTTCTTCACAGCCATTATACAGGATTATACATTCTGTACGGCATATGGAATTTAAAGATATTTCTGTGACGCACTTATTTTTCCATTTAAAACCAATGGTAATCCCTCCAGGTGCTTTAAGACCGCTTATTCTCCCATCCGTCCACTCATCTGGCAGTGCAGGAAGCAGAAAAATCTTATCTCCTTCATATTGGATCAGCATTTCCAGAACAGCTGCTGCAAAGCCAAAATTCCCATCAATCTGAAATGGTGGATGGGCACAAAGCATGTTGGGATAGATCCCACCTCCTGTCAGACTACATTCTTCTTCTCTGGTAAAGCACAGCTGGTTTTTTAGAAGTTTCAATGCATGATTCCCGTCACCAAGTTTTGCCCACAGGCAGGCTTTCCAGGCCATGCACCATCCGGTTCCTTCATCCCCTCTTCTTTCCAGTACCACACGGCAGGCATCCAGAAGTTCTGGATTCTCCCTGGAAATCAGATTTCCAGGGTACAGGCCATATAAATGGGAAAGATGTCTGTGGTGAATATCCATTTCCGGATAATCATAAAACCATTCCTGTAGCTGCCCTTCTTTTCCGATTTTCCAGGGCGGAAGTTTTTTCAGAGCTACTTTTACCTGGGCTGTTAAATCTGTACAGTTCAGAATTTTGCAGGCTTTCAGATAGATTTCAAACAATTCCTTCAAAATACTTATGTCCATGGTGGAAGCAAAGGTAAGGCTATGGCTGGTATGATCCTGAGTTGCAAAAGTATTTTCTGGTGACGTGGAAGGAATTGTCACAAGAAAATCTTTGTATGGAACCAGGTAGCCAAGATAAAATTCCACAGCTCCTTTTATTAAAGGAAATGCCCTTTCTTTTAAAAATGTTTCATCAGCAGTGTAGCAATAATGTTCCCATAAATGCCGACACAACCATCCGGAACTCATAGGCCACATAGAATAGGTACAGGGATTTTCATCCTGTCCAAAGTGTCCCACCGGATTGGAATGCCCCCAGATATCCAGGTTATGGTGGCTTACCCAGCCATTTAAGTGATAAACATCTTTTGCTGTTGTTATCCCTCTTTTTGCTGTTCGTTCTATGAGCTGGAACAAAGGTTCGTGACAGTCACTTAAATTTCCTTTTTCTGCCATCCAGTAATTCATTTCCGTGTTAATATTTACCGTATAATTACTGCTCCAGGGGGCACGCATGGAATGGTTCCAGATTCCCTGAAGATTTGTACATTGGGAACCTGGTTTTGAGGAAGAAATCATCAGGTACCTGGCAAAGTAGAACATTTTTAACACAAAGTTATTTTCTTTGGTATCGTTAAGGGTAAAACTTACCCGGTCAAAGTACTTTGCATATTCTTTCAAATGTGCCATTTTTACCCTATCATACTGATAAAATCTCAAACGTTCCAGCATCTGTTTTTTCCGGGATAGATAAAAATCCTTCTGTTCAAAGTCTGTCAGTCCAGATAAATAAACAAAAACATTCCGGGCATCTTTTATATACAGCTTGTTTTCTTGCTGAACAGTTTTGCCATCTGTCTGCACATACAGACAGATGGCAAAACGGATTCCCAGTCCTTCTTGATATACAATCGGATTCTTGCAGGAATAATAAGGAGGAGCAACAGAAACAGGAGCCTGTCCCTCCATAAGAAGTCCGTTTTTTTCAAACAAAGAAGTCTGATGGTGTATCTGACTTTCCAAGGACAATGCCATTTCAAGGCTACAATCTTTGCCGGAATGATAATGAAGTGCCATAACAGGTTCAGCCATACTTACAAAAAATTCCCTTTGATATCTCTTTCCTTCCTGGCAAAACTCCACATTTTCTATGGCTTCTTTAAAAGAAAGCTGTCTTTTATAGCTGCCTGCTTCTGTCAATACAGGTACTTTTACATCAATCTTTAAATTACCGGCTGGAAGATAACTTTCTGTCCAATCACCAAGCACATTCTCCCGGCAGTAATCTTCTGCTTCCTGATATTTTTCATCAAAGATGTTATTTCTGAGAAATTCCCAGTCAATCTCCCTGTTTGGATTTTCTTTACGCTTCCCGGTTCCAGACCAGAGGGTGTCAAGGTTTAATTCAATTTTTTCATTCTGAAATCGTCCATAAGACATTGCCCCCATGGACCCGTTTCCAAGGGGCAATGCTTCATACCACTTGGCGGCCGGCTGCTTAAAAGTCATTGATAAATAATCCATCTTCTCATCCTCTCCAGAAATATATTTCTAGTCAGCCTGACCACGATCTTGGTATATTCCCACAAATGATAACAGTGGTAAAACTCTGAAATCCCGGATCAGAATTTTTACTTCTTTTACATTCTCTCGAAAAACTGGAATGATCTTCTGATATCCAATTACAGTTCCATCATATATCTTTTCCCAATCAATATTTTCGTCTGTCTTTACGGCTACTTGAAACGCTTCCACTCTCTGGCTGTACTGGATTGCTTCTTTTAGCACCAGATAACCAACACGCCTGACTTCTGGCAGGGAAAAAATAAGTTCAGTCGGAATTTTACCCTCTTTAGGCTGATACCAGGTATTAGAAGTACCCTCCAGCAGATTGCATACCGGATGGTCCGGATTCTCATCTTTGGAAAAAACATCTGCCGTTTTTGCCAGATTACAGGAAAAGGCTTCCTGTTTCCACTCTCCAAATTCCCTCAGACGGTTTACGTCATTTTCATGGAGCAGTCCATTTGGCATTGGTGGGATATTCAAAAGAAAAGTTGCATTTCCTCCTGCTGAGCCTAGATAAATATGTTTTAATTCTTCCAGGCTTTTGACATTATTGTCCTCTTCTTTATGATAGAACCATCCAGGTCTTATGGAAGTGTTTATTTCTGCAGGATACCAGATCAGATCATTTTCTCCTTTCAGGACTTCCCGGCTTCCAAGGTCTTCCATATCACTGGTGATTTTTCGCTGACGAAATTCAGCATCGTCTGACTGCTGGCTCTTTTCCTGAACGCTTTCTGCCAGTGCAGTGCGGGCAGGGACAACACTCCACTCTGATTTTCGCACATCACCGGCTTCATTTCCGCACCACCGAATATCCGGTCCGCATACACAGATGCAGGCATCTGGCTGGTATTTACGCACACAGGCATAATAGCGCTCCCAGTCGTAGACCTGCTTTTTCCCATTTGGCCCTTCCCCGCAGGCTCCATCCAGCCATACGCTGAAAATGTCCCCATATCCTGTCAGAAGTTCTGTGAGCTGGGAAATATAGTAATCATTGTATTCTTTCCCGCTTCCATAACAAGGCTGGTTTCGGTCCCATGGAGAAAGATAGATTCCAAACTTCATTCCGTACTCCCTGCAGGCATCCGCTACGTCTCGTACTATGTCTCCCTGCCCGTTTTTCCATGGACTTGCTGTTACGCTGTGAGCTGTGTATTTTGTTGGCCACAGGCAGAATCCATCATGATGTTTACAGGTGAGGATCACACCTTTCATACCTGCATTTTTGGCCGCCTCCACCCACTGTCTGGCATCAAATTCTGTCGGATTAAAAATTTCCGGATCTTCGGTTCCGTCTCCCCATTCCCGATTTGTATATGTATTCATTCCAAAGTGAAAAAAAGCATAAAATTCTGTAGCCTGATAGGCAAGCTGTCTTTTTGACGGAACCACTTTAATCAATTCCTGATCTGTTGGCATTTGTTCCCTCCTTATTCATAAACATTTGTTTCAAGATATCAAATAATTATCCTTTTAGTCCTCCGGCTCCGATTCCCTGCAGCAAATATCTCTGACCAATGAGATAAATGATGATCGTTGGAATCATAACAATCACAAGACCAGCAAATAAAGCGCCCCAGTCAGTGGCGTATTTCTGCACTTCAAACAGATTTGCCATTCCAATTGGCAGGGTTTTCTTTGCATCTTCTGTGAGCAGCACCAAAGCCAGGGGGTATTCGTTCCAGAATCCCATTGCGCTTAACATGGTGATTGTTGCTATTCCAGGCTTTGCCAGGGGTACCATCACTTTTAACAGAAGCTGAATATTGGTAGCTCCGTCAATCCTTGCGGATTCTTCGTAATCACGTGGGACTGCTGACATAAATCCCTGTAAAGTGAAGATACAAAACGGAAATTGCATAACTGCATATACCAAGCATAGTACAGGAAGGCTGTTAAGACCATTCACCGCCTGCAGTTCCAGGAACAGAGGAATCATAATATAAGTTGCCTGAAGGAAGATACAAGCCATATAAATAGTAGAAATCAGTTTGCTGCCTACAAAACGGTATCTTGCCAGTACATAAGAAATAGGGATCACAAACAGAAGCAATAAAAGTGTGGACACAATTGTTACAAAAATGGAATTTCCAAAATAAGCGGCAATATTCGCTTTTTCCCAGGCACATACAAAGTTATCCAGATTGAGTGCTGCTGGCAGTGCATAGGGATCTGTCAGATATTCTGCATTGGTTTTAAATGCAGACATCAGATTCCAGAAAAGCGGATATAGAAATACGATCGTGAACAGAATCATTAGGATTCTGGTGCACCAGGTTCTTACAGTTTTCATCAGTTTCCTCCTATTCCTTTTCAGACGACAGTTTACGTGAGATCATGGCAAGAATCACTGCCAGTATCAGAGTAAACATAGCAATGGCCATGGCATATCCGAAGTTTGCGTTTCGCATACCCTGGGTGTACATGTACTGTAAAAGGACACTGGATGCTCCATTTGGGCCGCCGCCAGTCATGACATTGGACAATGTAAAACTTAAATTGATGGTTCCGGACAAAGAAAGGATATAAGTTGTTCCAATAGATTTCCGAAGTAGTGGAATGGTAATCTCAAAGAACTTCTGGACTCCCGTTGCACCATCAATAGAGGCTGCTTCATAAACCTCCTGGGAAATTCCGTCAATGGACGCCACATGCATGACCATATAGTAACCCACTGCCTGCCATACCAGTGCTGCACCGATACACCAGAGCGCTGTTTTTCCTTCTCCCAGCCAGGCATGTTTCCAGGTAGACAGATGGAAAAGATCCAGCATATGGTTAAAAATTCCCCTTGTAGGATTAAAAACAAAGGACCACACAATACCAACCACTGTCATGGAGACGATGCTTGGAAAAAAGAATACCGTACGGTAGAAGGATTTTTCTTTCAACTGTCCCTGTGTGAGGATAAACGCAAATACAAGGCTTAAAAAGATTGTCACAGCGGGGATCACAAGCATTAATTTAAAGGTATTATACAGGGCCTGAAGGAAGTCCTTGTCCCGAAACATGTAAATATAGTTATCAAAAAATACAAATTTACTGTTAAACCCAACGCTTAGTGCAGTAGAACTGGTAAAAGAAAGATAAATGGCGTTCAGCATTGGTGCGATCATGAAAACGATCGTAAGAATCAGTGCCGGAAGTGTACACAAGGCAATGAATAATTTTGGTTTTTTTACCACGTTTGGTCACCTCTTTTTTATTTTAGGATGCCCGACAGATTATTTTGCCGGACAACGGATCTTATGGCTATCAGAGTCAAGAAAAGCTGCTGCATATATTGTGCAGCAGCTTTTCCAGGAGTGTTACTGTTCAATTCCAAACATGTGTTACTGAATGTTATATGTTGAAAGTAACTATCCTACATGATCAGTTCGCAGCTTCCATATCTGCACGAACCTGAGCAAAAGCGTCTTCCACATTCTGTGCCCATTCTTCTACTGTCATTTCATCATTCATAACAGAAGTAATCGGGTTGAAGATCTCATCTTTTGGATTGATCTTACAGTCAGCAGGAACTGCTGCAAAGCTCATGATCAGGGATGAAGCGTTGGCTTCTTCATAGATTCCGTACATGTTGTAAATTGCTGTGGAAAGCTTGTCTTTTGCTACTTCACGAGCACTCTTTGTAGCATACAGGGCACCGGAAGCTTCTGCAAATGCAGATACGGATTCATCACTGTACAGGAAACGAAGGAATTCTTTTGCAAGTTCTGGATTCTTGGCAGCTGCCGGAATGGAGAACTGCTCACAGCTGTCAAATACATAATGTACGTCATCTGCATTCTCGGTTGGGATTGGAGCCATGGCAAATTCAAATCCATCTTCTCTTGGTGCATCCTGCATTTCGTTTTCCATCCAGGTTCCGTTTGTGATGAATGCTGCCTTTCCAAGCATCATTTCTGTCTGGGATTCGGTATGGTTCATACCAACAGTGCCGTCAAGGAGATAACCGTTATCTGCAATTTCCTTGATGTGTGTAAGAGCTTTTAATACACCTTCGTTGTTAAAAGAACCTTCCTCATAATTTGCAATCTTTTTCAGTGCATCTTCGCCACATTCGTTTGCGATTGCCGGCCAGAGCATTTCTTCCATATAACCTGGATAAATTCCCTGATAGGTAAACAGTGCACGTCCGTCAATTTCTTTTACGGTATCACCAAGAGCAAAGAATTCGTCCCATGTCTTTGGTACTTCCAGATTATTCTCATCAAAGAAAGTTTTATTATAGATCAGACCCTGCGGACCGCTGTTAAATGGCGCAAGATAAATCTCATCATCTCCATAAGGTGCACATTTTGTACTTTCCAGGATTCCATCTGTAATGTCATCCCTAAGTGTACCGGTTCCGGCATAATTTTCACCATCAAATACATCGTTCAGATTTAAAAGCGCATGTTCTTTGATAAGGGATAGGATTACACCGTCTTCTCCACCATCATTGAGACAGATAAAATCAGGTGCATTTCCGGCAACGATCTGCGGACGGATAATATCTCCAATGGTAGGGCTGATTGTCATATTTACTTTTACCCCTTCATGGCTCTGTTCAAAAAGTTCTACCATCTGATTCCAGTAAGCATCTCCGTATCCTCCCTGGAAAATGGCAATATTCAGTTCCTGTTCTTCTGTTTCTGCAAATGCGGTGAGTGGGGAAAGCACGGTAGCTGCACTCATGGCAAGGATCATGGCAGAAGCTGCAAATCTTTTTTTCATAGGTTGGTTCCTCCTTTTAATTGGCTCTTTATTATGTTTGCCTGATGATGTTATTATAAGCGCAATTATGCTTGTGGTAAATTGACAAAACGCTCCTGTATATAGAACATCTTCTTGTGTAAATTGTCCTATATGGATTTTCTTGTGCTATATATGTACGTTTTTTTTGCATTTTCGTTTTAAATGGATTATCCTGTCTTTTTCCTGTATAATGAACGTATAAAGGAATTTTGGATTGTAACATCAACTGATTATAGTAAGAGAAAAGGAATATTAAAATGAGAAAAAGGCGGCATTACCAGGGATTCCGTAAGTTCAGCATTAAAACCAGGCTTATGATTGCGCTTCTGATGATTTCCATTATACCATTAGCAGGAATCAGCAGCTATTCTTTTCATATTTTTTCAGTCGCACTTAGGGCAAAACTTTCCGCTTCCATTTCCCAGACCTTGTCCATGATCAATCTGAACATGGTCAGTGAAATTGAAAAATACCAGTATCTGTGCGGCTCTATCTGTGTCAGTCAGGAAATCAAAGATGGTCTTATGAACAAGGATATGACAGATATGGAAAAAAATAAGGCAATCACTGAGATTCAATCCATGATTCGCAGTAAGATCATCTATCCTGCACAGGCAAAAAACATAACCGTATATGATACGGATGGAAATATTTTTTATGATCTCGGATATGACGGATTCTATCAGGAGGATGTGGATATGCTCCTGAGCCGGCTGGAGACAGAAACGGGGGATGTATGGGCTTATGTTCATACTTATCGTGACAGGGACATTCTTGTTCTGGGCCGCAGAATTTATGAGCAGTACAATCAGAGCCGGGTGATTGGTTATACTTTGATCTCTATTGATGAAAAGATCTTTTCAAAAACGGTACTGGAGCCTATTGGTTTGGCTGATTCTTCCAATATCATGTATCTGAATACAGATGGTACTATCCTTTCCTCCTGGGACAGGAAAGTAGGAATGGGTCAGAAAGCAGATGAGGAATTACTGGAAAACATAGAGAACAGACTGCCAAAGAAAACTGATTCCTTCAGTATTGATGAAAACGGGCAGGAACAGCTGGTCACATATATCTTTAATAAAAATCTGAATCAGCTTTTCGTGTATACCATGCCCTATCACTATATCAATTCGGAAGTCTACACCTTGCTGAAAAGGATTCTGATCGTTGCCCTTTTTCTGGTTCTTCTGTGTGTTGCAATTGTCTCAGCCGTATACCTTGGAATCACATCACCAATCCGAAGTATGTTGGATTTTTGTAAAAAAATCTCTGACGGAGATTTAAGTGTCCGGATCCAGGATACCTGTTCGGATGAGTTATCCGATCTTTCCGGAAGCATGAACCATATGGCGGATACCATTGAACGGCTGATTCATCAGCAAAAAGAACAGGAGGAGAAAAAAAGAGAATTAGAATTACAGATGCTCCAATACCAGTTAAATCCACACTTTCTGTTTAATACCTTAAACAGTCTTCGATTTGTGGCTGCTATGCACAAAGATCAGATCGTCAGTGATGGTATCCAGGCACTTAGCAGTCTTTTACAAAATACACTTACCAATAAGAATGAGTATATTACCATCCAGGAAGAGCTGGAAAACTTGGAAAACTATTTTTCCATTCTTAGAATCCGTTATGCAGGAAGTTTTGAATATTCCATCCATACAGAAGAGGATGAACTGCTTTCCTGCCTTATTCCAAAACTGATTCTTCAGCCTCTTGCTGAAAATTCGGTCATGCATGGTTCTTCCGATGACGGCTCTGTCATGGAAATCATGATCACATGCTGGGAAGAAAATGGAAATATAATGATAGAGCTTACAGATAATGGGAAAGGGTTTGAAGTAACTCCTGCTGCACTTGCGCCCCACAAGGATCGCAAAAAAATCGGAGTTTCCAATGTAAATGACCGGATACAGCTGAACTTTGGCCGGGAATACGGATTGAAAATTGAAAGTCATCCAGGTGATGGGACAACCTGCACTTTAACTTTACCGAAGCTGAATACTGACCATAGGGATTCCGTTTCAGAATGTAAAAATACAGAAAGGAATTAATATGTATACCATACTTATTATAGATGATGAACCAATCGTAAAAATTGCTCTCCGTTCTATCCTTCCCTGGGAAGAACATGGTTTTTCTATCTGCGGAACTGCCTCAAACGGTCTGGAGGCGATGCCATTGATTCAGAAACATCAGCCAGATGTGATCATTACAGATTTAAAAATGCCGGAAATGGATGGACTGGAACTAATCCGTACCTTTGAAGGAAAAGGGATATCCTGGAGCAAATCCTGGTACTTAGCAACTATGAGGATTTTGATTCTGTGAGAAGTGCGTTGCTCCTCGGGGCAGCCGATTATCTGCTGAAAATAAAAATTCAGCCAGATAATCTTTTGGCATGCCTTAACAAAACAACGGAAAAACTACAGAAAAAAGCTGGAGAAAGATCTGCTTTAAATGTAAATACTTCTTCGAATAAAACAGGGCTACTCCTCTCCTTTTTTCAAGGAGAGGCTACACTTCCAGCATTTTTGCAGGCACATTCAGAGACTGATCTTTCTTTTATGGAGAAAGGCTGTGCAATCTGCTATGTCACTTTTGAAAAATACCTTTCAAATGAAGCGTTTTCCATATCTGGGAAACTTTTGTGTGATATGATTCTTGATGCAGTACAGGGAGTATTACAGCCTTACATTCTTGTTCTAAGTGATTTCTAGCGCACTGGTTGTTTTTTCCCATGAAGGAACCGATTATAGAGCCAGGTAAAAGTTGAGCAGCTGATAAAAAAATTATATAACCGTTTTAAACGATGTATCAGTCCTTTGCTCCCGATATGCCTTACCAGGAAAATCTCTAAAAACTATGAAGAGGCAAGGAAGATTTATCAGACTTTTATCTCAAATGAAGGACACTATAAAGACGATGTGGCAAAAACCTTGACCTATCTGGAAGAGAACTATATGCACCGGCTTACACTTGCTTCCATTTCTTCTAATGTCAATCTTAGTTCCAGTTATTTGTGTCGGGTTTTTAAATCTGAAGTGGGGACAAATATTACCAGTTATTTGAATAATCTCAGGATACGGAAAGCGGCTACTATGATAAAGGAAGATAAACTTTCCCTAAAAGAAATATCTGCTATGGTAGGAATTGAAGACCAGCTTTATTTCAGCAGACTATTTAAGAAATGTATGGGAATTTCACCATCTGAATATGGAAAACGGTTTCATCAGTAATTTATGATAGAAAGACAGTTCTTCTCTAAAAGAAACGGCAGAAGTTCAGCAGCAGATTTGATCTGCCACTGGATTTCTGCCGTTCTTCTTAGTAGGATGCTAGAGCCTGCTCCAAAAATCATTCCTGCAATCTGCAGAACTAAATTTCATACCACTTGATTTCATTTGCTTTCATATGAAGCGTAAAACTGCTGCCATCTCCCC